>JASHQP010000522.1 GCA_030039095.1 Streptosporangiaceae bacterium | reverse complement strand
GCCGCTGAGCCGGCCCGCGCGGGCAGAAGGGCTATTTCGTGCGGGCCGGGCGCAGCTCGGAGATCGCGTGGACGAGCAGGTTCAGGCCGAATTCAAAGTCGGCGTCATGATCTCGCTGCATGATCTCCGCTGACATGCTCGTGACGAGGGGAAATTCGGACGGATCCAGACCTATCGGCCGGTCCGCCTCCAGCACGGACTGATCGTGGCCCAGCGGGCGCTGCGGCACCAGGCCGGGAGCCACTCCTACCTCGCGCAGCAGCGAGCCGATGATGTAGCCGATGAACATGCGCACCACCCGCACCGCGTCTTCCTCGCCGAAGCCCGCGCTCCGCAGCAGGCCCAGCGCGTGCTCCATCGGAAGCAACTCGGCGGCCGATGTGGCGGGACGGCTCACCGTGACCATCGCGCACCTGGGATGGGCGCGCAGGGCTTCCCGGAATGCACGCGCCTGGGCGCGAACCAGATCCTCCCAGCTCGCGTCCGGATCGACGCTGAAGTCGATGCCGGACATGACATGCTCGGCCACGCCCTCGAGCAGCGCAGCCTTGCTGGGAACGTGGTTATAGAGAGCCATGACCCCGGAATCGAGCTGCGCCGCAATGCGCCGCATCGATACCGCGTCAACGCCCTCCCGCTCGATGAGCTCCATGGCGGCGGAGATGATCCGCTCACGGGTCAGCTGCATAGGGCATAACGTACCCCTCATTAGTCGGTGATGATCCTGCGAGTCCGCGAGCGGCCAAGCCCGGCAGGCGGTTCGGTCATGCGCCGGGGCGCGGGGCGCGGACTGCTCACGGCGCCGAATTGACCCACTCGCCGGGATCCCAGAATGGGCGGCAGTTTCTTTACTTAAGGCGTGGCCCTTGCTACGACTTTGCCGCACAATGCCTTTACCCTGGTCTTAAGGCGGGCTGCCCCCGGGCACAGAATGGCGGAGAATGGATTCGTCATCGGGGGAAGCCATTAACGTTTATGCCAGCCGCCAGGCGCGCTCCGGGCGCGGCCGCGATATCCGGCGGCGCCGGCCCGCAGCGCCCGGGCGGCGCGCCCTTGCGATCACCGTGGGGAAGGCGGCGCGAAGGACCGTCCGCCGGCTCGGCCGCGGCAACGGGACCGCGATTCCCGGAATGGCCGCACTGGCCATCGATGCGCATCTGCTGTCGGGCCTGGCCAGCGAGATCCCGCGGGGAGCCGTGATCGTGACCGGGACCAACGGCAAGGGCACGACCTGCCGCATGCTCGCCGGGGTCATGCGCGCGTCGGGCTTGCGCCCGATCACCAACCAGGAGGGGGCGAACCAGCCCAGGGGCCTGGCGACCACTCTGCTGGCCCACGCCAGGGCCGCGGGCCACCTGCCCGCTGATGACCGCTGCGTCGGGCTCTTCGAGGTGGACGAGGGGTCGCTGCCGGAGGTCCTGGCACAGGTCAGCCCCACAGCCCTGGTCTTCACCAACGTCTTCCGCGACCAGATGGACCGCTATCTCGACCTGGACTACCTCACCCGGCGCTGGGAGCGGAGCCTGCGGTCGCTGCCCGCGGACACCACGCTGGTGCTCAACGCGGACGACCCCCGTGTGGCCTACCTGGCGGCTGATCTTCCGAATCCCAGGATCTTCTACGGCCTCGACGACACGGGGCACCGCCGCGGCGCCGACCATACGTCGGACTTCCCGCGCTGCCCGCGCTGCGCCGGCGAGCTCGGCTACGGCTGCGTGTTCTACGCCCAGCTCGGCCACTGGAGCTGTGCGCAGTGCGGCCTCGCCCGCCCGGCGCCGCAGGTGCGCGCGGCAAAGGTCGATCTCATCGGCCCTGCGTCCTCGCGGCTTCAGATCATCACGCCTGCCGGCGAGGCGGTGCTCGAAATTCCGCTGCCTGGGCTGTATAACGCCTACAACGCGGTCGCCGCATGCGCTGCGGCGACCGCGGGCCAGCTTCCCGGCGGCGCGCTGCCCGCGGTCGGCCAGATGACGCCGGGCTTCAACCGCATGGAGCAGGTGACGGTCGGCGGCCGCGAGGTGTACCTGGCGCTGGCCAAGAACCCGAACGGCTATACCGAGGTACTGCGCGCCCTGCTCGGTGACGGGCGGCCCAAGCACATGCTGCTCGCGCTCAACGACCGTGATGACGAGCCGGACGTCTCGTGGATCTGGGACGTCGACTTCGAGTCGGTGTGCGGGCTCGTGCCGTCGGCGGTGCTGTCCGGCAACCGGGCCAGCGATCTGGCGGTGCGCCTCGCGTATGCAGGCTGGACCGACGCCCACGCTGCCAGGATCACGGTCGAGCCGGACCCGGTCGGCGCGCTGCGGCTCGCCCTCGCCGGGGCCCCAGCGGGCCAGCCGCTGTGGGTCGTGGGCACCTACCAGGCCCTGTGGCAGCTGCGGGACTGGCTGCGGCGCCAGGGCCTGGTGAGCGCGCTGTGGGAGGCCTAGCGATGACCGCGCGCACGATCACCGTCGGCTACCTCTACCCCGAGATCATGAGCGGCTACGGCGATCGCGGGAACCTCGCCGCGATCACCAGGCGCTGCGGCTGGCGCGGCATCGGCACCGACGTCAGGGAACTGAATCTCGGCGACCCGGTCAGCGCCGACGAGGTGGACCTCTTCGTGATCGGCAACGGCGGGGAGTTTCACCAGCGGCTGATCGCCACGGATCTGGCCGACGTCAAGGGTCCCGGGATCTGCGATGCGGTCGGCGAGGGCGCCGCCCTGCTGGCCGTCGGAGCGGGCTACGAGCTGCTCGGCCGCTTCTACCAGCCGAGCCGCGGCGTGGAGCTTCCCGGTGCCCGGCTGTTCGACACCTGGACGATTCAGCAGGGCGCGGACCTGACCACGGCGTCCTGCACGCTGGCCGAGGCCAGGTCCGGCCGGGCGATCGGCGACCTGCTCGTGCAGTGGGACTGTGCTGGCCCGGGGGGACGGCCGCCCGGAGCCCCCCGCGTATGTGCCGGCCCGGGGGGACGCTCCCCCGGAGCCCCCCGCGGGCATCTCCTGGTGGGTTTCGAGAACCACGGCGCCCGCACCTATCTCGGCCCGGCGGCGCGCCCGCTCGGCCGGGTCGTCGCCGGGCACGGGAACAACGGCGACGGCGGCGAGGGTGTCCGCCTCGGCAACGCGATCGGGACCTACCTGCGCGGCCCGTGCCTGCCACGGAACCCGGAGCTCGCCGACTTCCTCATCCGCGCGGCACTGCAGCGCCGTTACGGAGAGGCCGAGCTCGCCCCGCTGCCCGACCGGCTCGAGAACGCCGCCCGGGACGCGGCCCTGCGCCGGCACCAGGGAAGCAGGCCCGGCCTGGGAAGGCCGGCGCGGGTCATCCATACCGCCCGTTACGCTCCAGCCGGGGCTGGTCGCTGAACGCCGCCCGAGTTCGCGCCGGGCGCGAGGGCCCCCGTCGCACGTCCCCCGGACGCCGGATTACGTTTGTGCTGACGATTAACATGCGGACTAACCGTTCAGGCCACTCGAATCGATAATCGTGCAGACGGCAGGGAACATGGACGACAGGGAAATCCTTGGGCATATTGACGAGCTCATCAAGACCGAGCATGATCTGCGCGCCAAACTGGCCGCCGGTGAGCTGTCCAGCGACCAGGAGCACGCCCGGCTGAAGGCCGCCGAGGAGGCCCTGGACCAGTGCTGGGATCTGCTGCGCCAGCGCCGTGCCCGGCGTGAGTTCAGCGAGGATCCCGGTGACACGGCGGCGCGGCCCGCCGACGAGGTCGAGGGATACCTGCAGTAGCCGCGCCCGCTGCGCCGGCCGGGCCCGCTTCCTCAGTAGGCTGACAGGCGTGCGTATCGCAAGGTTTGCCCACGGCGGCGATGTCGGCTACGGAATCGTCGAGGACGCCGGGCAGGACGGTGCCGCGGGCACCGTCACCGGCGCGGACCCCGGCGGGCTCGTCGTGGCCGAATTGCTGGGACATCCGTTCGGGGTCGGCGACGAGGCCATCCGGCTCACCGGGTCTCGCTGGCCGCTGGCCGACGTGCGGCTGCTGGCGCCCGTGCTCCCGAGCAAGGTCGTGGCGATCGGCAGGAACTACGCCGAGCACGCGGCCGAGCTGGGCAACGAGGTGCCCGAGGACCCGATCATCTTCCTGAAGCCGTCGACGGCGGTGGTCGGGCCGCGGGACCCCATCGTCTATCCCAGCCAGGTATCCGAGCGCGTTGACTTCGAGGGCGAGCTCGCCGTTGTGATCGGCAGGCTCTGCCGCCAGGTGCCGCCGGAACGGGTCCCCGACGTCATCTTCGGCTACACCTGCGCCAACGACGTCACCGCGCGCGACCTGCAGGCCAGGGACGGGCAGTGGGCGAGGGCCAAGGGCTTCGACACGTTCTGCCCGCTCGGGCCGTGGATCGAGACCGACATCGACCCGGCCGACCTGGAGCTGACCACGATCGTGAACGGCGAGATCCGGCAGAACTCGCGAACCTCGCTGCTGCTGCACGACGTGACCGCGCTGATCACGTACGTGAGCGCGGTGATGACGCTGCTGCCCGGCGACGTGCTGCTGACCGGGACTCCCGCGGGCGTCGGCCCGCTCAAGGATGGTGACGAGGTGTCGGTGACGATCGAGGGCATCGGCACGCTGACCAACGTGGTCACCAGTGACTGACACCGCCGCCGGGGGTGCGGCCGGGGGTGCGGCCCCGGGCGGGACGCCGGTGCGGGTCAGGTTCGCCCCGTCGCCCAGCGGGGACCTGCACGTCGGAAACATCCGCACCGCGCTGTTCGACTGGGCGTTCGCACGGCATACCGGCGGGGTGTTCATCTTCCGGATCGAGGACACCGACCGGTCCCGGGTGCTGCCCGAGTACATCGAGTCGGCCCTGGAGACGCTGCGCTGGCTTGGCCTGGACTGGGACGAGGGCCCGGAGGTCGGCGGCCCCTACGGCCCGTACCTGCAGAGCCAGCGGATGTCGATCTATGCCGACTGGCTCGCTAAGTTCCTGGAGTCGGGGCACGCGTACTACTGCTACTGCTCTCAGGAGGAGCTCGCCGAGCGGCGCGAGGCCGCCCGCGCGGGCGGGGGCGGGCCTACCGGGTACGACGGCCACTGCCGGTCGCTCACGCCGGACCAGGCGGAGGCGTACCGGGCCGAGGGCAGGAAGCCCGTGGTGCGGATGCGCATGCCCGCCGGGTCGACCACGTTCACCGACCTGGTGCGCGGCGAGATCACGATCGACAACGCCAACGTGCCCGACTTCGTGCTGGCGCGCTCGGACGGCAGCCCGCTCTACACGCTCGCGGTGGCGGTCGACGACGTGCTGATGAAGATCACGCACATCGTCCGCGGCGACGACCTGCTGTCCTCGACCCCGCGGCAGCTTGCTGTCTACCGCGCGATGGGCGTCCCCGAGCCGGAGTTCCCGGTGTTCGCGCACCTGCCGTTCGTGCTCGGGCTCGAGGGCCAGAAGCTCGGCAAGCGCTACGGCGCCGCGTCGATCACGTACTACCGGGACGAGGGCTTCCTGCCGGAGGCGCTCGACAACTACCTGGCCCTGCTGGGCTGGTCGCCGGGGGACAACCGGGAGTCGTTCACGCTGGAGGAGATGGCGGCCGAGTTCGACCTGGCCCGGGTGAACAAGAACGCCGCCCGGTTCGACGTCCACAAGCTGGAATCGATCAACGGCGACAAGATCCGGGAGCTGGATCCGGCCGACTTCGTACAGCGGATCATCCCGTTCCTTGCCGAAGACGGTCTGATCGGGGACCCGCCCGCCGAGGCCGAACTCGCCGTGGTCACCGCGGCCGCCCCGCTGATCCAGGGGCGGATCTCGAAGCTGACCGACGCGCCGAACATGCTGCGCTTCCTGCTGGTGGACGAGGCCGAGTTCGCGGTCGAGCCGGAGGCAGCCGCTCGCTCGCTCGGCCCCGACGCGGTGCCCGCCCTCGACGCGGCGCGCGGCGCCCTCGCGGGCCTCGATCCGTGGACGGCCGACGCGATCAGGGGCGCGCTGCAGGCGGCGCTCGTCGACGGCCTCGGCCTGAAGCCCAAGGCCGCGTTCGGCGGCGCGGTGCGGGTGGCGGTCACCGGGCGGAGGGTCGGGCCGCCGCTGTTCGAGTCCATCGAACTGCTCGGCCGGGAGCGGACGCTCGCGCGGCTGGCTCGGGCGGCGGCGAGCGCGGCCGAGGGTTAGCCGGGGCTGGCCGCAGACCGCAGCCGAGAGCGAGATCTCTTTGGCCGCGGCGTCCGCGCTTCGGCTACACTGCACAGGCGCGCCCGGACTGCCGGGGCGCTGCCGGGCCCCGCGCCCGGGTCCCATGGGGTATGGGGTAATTGGCAGCCCGACGGGTTCTGGCCCCGTTAGTCTAGGTTCGAGTCCTGGTACCCCAGCGAAGACGTACGAAAGCGCGGATGCCGCGAGCGAGCGGCATCCGCGTTCGTGTGTTCCCGGGGAACCGGGTCCCCCAGGCTGCTTAGATCCAGCGGCGACGGCGGGAGCGGCCGGGCTCGAGGTGGAACAGCCTCAGCAGCACCAGCAGCACGATCGCGCCGACGATCGACCAGATGATGCCGGTGAGGTGGAACGAGTTCACCGACAGCGTGTGGTACTCGACGAGCGTCGAGATGAACCCGCCGAGGAACGAGCCAACGATGCCGAGAACGATGGTGCCGAGCAGGCCGATGGGGTCACGACCGGGCACCAGGAGGCGGGCGACGGCACCCGCGATGAGTCCGATGATGAGCAGGAGCACGATGAATGCCAACATGGTCGTGTTAGCTACCCTGCTGCGCCAAAACATGCAATTGATCTTGGCGGAACTGCGACTGGTTCTGCCCGGGCCGCTGCTGGTGTGATTGCCGTTGCTGATGTGAAGCGAGGGGCTCGGCCTGGCCGCTTCTGCCGGCTTTGCGCGCGGGCCATCGCGGCGGCAGTGCCGCGTTTGGCGCGACTCGGCGAGGTACGCTAGCCTTAGTGCCCGGCCGGGGCTGGAGGCCCTGGCCGAATTTCTGCTCACGGCTCGCTCGCAGGTCTGCGTGATTTGCGGTGTACGTGGTGCCTGGCCCCGTCGTCTAGCGGCCCAGGACGCCGCCCTCTCAAGGCGGTAGCGCCGGTTCAAATCCGGTCGGGGCTACTGAGATACTTGCAGGTCAGAGGCCTGATCGTCGGTGACGGCGGTCAGGCCTTGATCATCTGTCCGTCATTTGTCCGTGGGTTTGGCTGTCACTTGGTGGTGGCGGGCGACACGAGAAGGTCGCCGTTGGCAGGCTCGCGGAGCTTGCGCAGGATCCGGGTGAACATGGTGGCGTAGACCGCCGTGGTCGTCTCTGCGTGTGTTGTTTGCCGTTCATTGCCTTGAAGGCGAGGGGTGGCTGGTTCGATCGCAGTTGCGTTCACCGAGAAGTCCAGATAGCCCAGAGCAGGCGGTCTGACCAAGAGATAACCACCTCAACCCGCTCGCGGTCGTCACGTCGGTTCCGATGCCGTCCAGCGCGCCGAGCACCTGCGATTCCGCCGTTTTCGCCCCGGCCGATGCGGCGGAGACCGTGATCACCAGCCCCACCCCGAGGGCCAGCCCGAGCCCGCTGCCGTGCGGGTGGCTGCCTGGCTGCGGGGTGAGCCGCTGGAAGGGCTGGAAGAGCCGGTTCACTTCGGCCGCGGGGACCGGCGGCCCGGTGTTGGCGACAGTCAGGACTGCGCAGCCGGACCGGGTTGCTGTGCAGATATCGATGCTTCCGGCGGGCTGGTTGTAGCGGATGGCGTTGTCGACCAGGTTGCGGACGAGCCGCTCGGCGAGGCGCGGGTCGCCGCTGACGGCGGCGGGGCCGATGCGGGTGGTGATGTCGAGTTGGGTCTTTGTGGCTGGGCATAGAGTTCTAGATCTGTAACCCTAAGAGCTTTACGGTTGCACTATTGCTACCTAGCTGAGCCCGTCGCATGCTGGGTGTGCTCGCTGTGGGACTAGACAGTTCTGCGAAGCGGTCGCTTCTTTAAAGTTGTAAATATGCTACTCTAGATCTGTTAGTGTCCCAGGAGAGGAACTTTAGGGGTTCCATGGCGGTGTCGAGAACACCGATCGCGGTGGCTAACGGCCAGCGGCGCATCGGTGAGGAACTCGCTACGTGGCGGCGATTGCGGCGGCTGACGGCCGCTCAGGTCGCCGACCGCGCCGGGGTGTCACGCCATACCGTCATGCGGTTGGAGAACGGTCAGGGCGCCAGCATGGAAAGCGTCCTGAGGGTGGCCCGAGCGCTCGGGGTGCTTGACTCGCTAGTGGCGGCGCTTGACCCGTATGCGACAGACGAGGGTCGTCTCCGGTCGGAGGAGGCGCTGCCTGAGCGGGTGCGCCCGCCAAGGCCGGGGCAAAGGCCGTGAGCGACGTCGAGGTCTATGTCGCGGTCGGCGAACAGAATCCTCTGGCCGGTCGGATGTATCCTCACCGCCGCCGCGGAATCGAGTCGGCCAGCTTCGTCTACAACGACAGATACCTCGCAGACCCAGGCGCCTACGCCTTGGACCCGGGGCTGCCCCTGGTCACCGGCACGCTGCAGACACCCGTCGGCCGTGCGCTTTTCGGCGCGTTCGCCGACAGTTCACCAGACCGATGGGGACGGACGCTGATCCAGCGCGCCGAGCGAGCCCGGGCGAAAGCCGCAGCAACGGCCCCACGCTCGATGAGTGAGGTCGACCTGCTGCTCGGCGTCCGAGACGACCTGCGACAGGGAGCGCTGCGGTTCCGGCTCAACGAGCAAGGCTGCCTCGAAATCCTGGCTGAGGTCACACGAGCGGCAACGCGATGGCGCACCGTCGCGAAGTCCCACGGGCTGTTGCAGCAGGACCTGGACGCCATGGAACCAGCGTTCGAGCATGCCGAAGGTGAGCGAGCCCGAGC
>JASHQP010000046.1 GCA_030039095.1 Streptosporangiaceae bacterium | reverse complement strand
CTGCCCTGACCGGGCCCGTCGGCCACGGCAGGGTCCGCCGGCGGCGCGGCGGGGCGGTCAGACATACGGCACAGCCTAGACGTTCCGCCGTATCCCCGGCCCGGCGATCCCGATCCCGCGGGCCACCCGGGGACATGGACCGGTACCGTACACACATTATGCGTGTTCTCCTGTTCGGCACCTATGACACCTCGACGCATCCGAGGGTCGCCACGATCGCCGAGGGCCTGCGGGCAGGCGGGGCGGACGTGGCCGAGTGCAACGCGCCGCTGGGCCTGGACACCGCGGCCAGGGTGGACATGCTGGCCCATCCGTGGCGGGCTCCCGCGCTGCTGGCCCGGCTCGCCCAGCGCTGGACGACGCTGGCCGCCGCCGCCCGGCGGATGCCCGCTCCCGACGTTGTGGTAGTCGGTTATCTCGGACATTTCGACGTCCACCTGGCGAGGATGCTGTTCCGCCGGGTGCCGGTGGTCCTCGACCACCTGGTCGGGGCCAGCGACACCGCGCGAGACCGGCGACTGGACGGCGGCCCGCGCCAGATCGTGCTGCGGCTGATCGACTCCGCGGCGCTGCGCGCCGCCGACATCGTCGTGGTGGACACCGACGAGCACCTGGCCGCGCTGCCGCCGCGGTACCGGTCGCGGGCCGTCGTGATCCCGGTGGGCGCGCCCGCGGCGTGGTACGAGGCCGCAGCGCCGGCCGTCACACCATCCCCCGGCGGCCCACCGGGGCCGCTGCGCGTGATTTTCTACGGCCTCTACACCCCGCTGCAGGGCACCCCGGTCGTTGGCGCGGCGCTGAGCAAGATCGCCGGGGCGGGGATCGAGGTTACGATGGTCGGCGCCGGACAGGACGCGGCGCGGGCCCGGGCCGCCGCCGCGGCCAACCCGGCAGTCCGCTGGCTGGACTGGGTGCCCGCGGCCGACCTTCCCGCCCTGGTAGCCGGGCATGACGTCTGCCTCGGCATCTTCGGCACCGGGGACAAGGCGCTGCGGGTGGTGCCGAACAAGGTGTTCCAGGGCGCCGCCGCGGGGTGCGCGATCGTGACGTCCGACACGGCGCCGCAGCGTCGCGCCCTCGGCGACGCGGCCCTGCTGGTGCCGCCGGGCGATCCCGGGGCGCTGGCCGCGGCGCTGCTGCGGCTGGCAGATGATCGCGCTGGCCTGGACCGGCTGCGCCACCAGGCACACACGCTGGCCCGGCAGCGATTCGCGCCAGGCCAGATCGTGGCCCCACTGGTCGCGAAGCTTGCGCCCGGAGGGCCGCCCGGTCTGCAGGAAGAGGAGCCCGGCGTGGTCCCGAGCACACCGGCCGCGCGGCCGGCGGCCGACGTTGACGCGGTGGCCCCACTGGCGCCGAACGCCTGGCTGCGCTATGACGTGGTGCAGCGGATGCTTCCGCCCAGCGGCATCGCCGACGTGCTGGAGATCGGCTGCGGCCAGGGGGCCTTCGGAGCACGGCTGGCGCGCCGCTACCGCTACGTGGGCGTCGAGCCGGACAAGACGTCCTGGGCCGTGGCCGAGCGCCGGGTCGCCGCGGTGAGTTCCGGCGAGGTCCGCAACGTCGCGGTCGAAGCGCTCGGCGCCGAGCGGTTTGATCTGGTTTGCGCCTTCGAGGTGCTGGAGCACATCGAGGACGACGCGGCAGCGGTCAAAGACTGGGCCGGCCGGCTGCGCCCCGGCGGCTGGCTGCTGCTGTCGGTCCCGGCGGACCAGCGAAGGTTCGGCCCATGGGACGAGCTCGTCGGCCACTTCCGCCGCTACGACCCCGAGGCGATCACGGACCTGCTGGCCAGTTGCGGTTTCGGCGAGATCAAGGTGCGCTACTACGGCTTCCCGCTCGGCTACGCGCTCGAGGCGGGCCGCAACCTGATCGGCCGGCGCCGGCTGACCCCGGCGGAAGACCAGACCTTCGCCGAGCGCACGGCGGGATCCGGCAGGCAGCTGCAGCCGACGACCAGCGTGCGCGGGCTGGCCACACGATGGGGGACCGTCCCGTTCCGGGCGATGCAGCGGGCCTTCCCTGGCAGCGGCACCGGGCTCGTCGTCCGTGCCCGCCTGGCTGATTACGGGGGCTGAAGGGCCAGCATTTCATCTCTGCGATGCCGCTGGCTCGCACACCGTTTCGTCATGCCCGGGGCAACCCTTCTCCATGAAATAGTAATACTTCATTCCTTGAATCCTTATTTGTACAGATTCCCGTAGGCTTGCCCGTCGTGAAACTGTCGATCCTTATGCCCGTATATAACGAGCGCGCGACCTTAGCCTCCGCGATCAAGGACGTGCTCAACGTCAACTTCCCCTGCGAGTTCGAGCTCGTCATCGTCGATGACGGCAGCACGGACGGAACGAGGGAGCTGTACCCGTCCTTTGCCGGCGATCCGCGCATGAGCATCCACCTGCACGAACGCAACCGGGGCAAGGGCGCCGCGATCCGCACTGCGGCGGCCGCCGCCCGTGGCGACTACGTGATCATGTGCGACGCCGACCTGGAGTACTCGCCCGCCGAGATCCCCTCGCTGCTCGCGCCCGTGCTCGCTGGGCAGGCGGAGGTCGTGTACGGGAACAGGACATTCGGCAGTCACAACGCTTACTCCTACGCCTACGTACTGGGCAACAAAGGCGTGACGACCTTTGCAAACGTGCTGTTCAACTGCTATATCAGCGATCTCGAGACCTGCTTCAAGCTGATGCCGGCCGCGCTGTACCGCACGCTGAATATCCGCGAGACCGGTTTTGGCATGGAGGCCGAGGTCACCGGGAAGCTGCTGCGGCGCGGCTTCCGGCCCTACGAGGTTCCGATCAGCTACAAGGCGCGCAGCCGCGAAGCCGGGAAGAAGCTCACCTGGCGGGACGGCACCGAAGCGCTGTGGATCCTGCTTCGGGAGCGGTTCGCTCCGCGTCACAGCTGACCGATTGCCGGGCTCATGTCCGCGACGGCGATTACCGCGCTTCTGGTCGTGGCCTGCGCCTGCGCCTCGGCGCTGGTGCTGTGGCAAGGCTGGTCGCCGCCCCTGGTGGTCAGCCTGGGGATCGGGCTCGCCCTGCGGCTCCTCGTCGTGTACCTGGCGAAGGGGCACACGCCCATCGACGTGGCGACGGTATTCAGGCACGTTGCCCAAGCCGTGCTGCGCCGCCAGGATCCGCTCACGACGCTCCCCAAATACCAGTGGAACTTCCTGCCGCTTTCCGCCTACCTGCTGGCTTTCGAGCTCAAACTCGGATGGCACTGGCAGATTGCCTCAAAACTGCTGCCGGTCGCCTGCGACGTCGTCACGATCGGCCTCGTCGGGTTCTTTGCCCGGCCACCGGCGCGAGACAATGCCCGGCTCCTCTACGCCCTGAGCCCGCTGGCCTTCCTCGTGTCGGCCTGGCACGGGCAGATCGAGCCCATCGCGATCATGCTCGGGCTGTCGGCCCTGCTGCTGGCCAGGCGGCAACATGCTTTGTGGGCCGGGATTGTGCTCGGGCTGGCGGTGGCGAGCAAGAGCTGGCCGCTGCTGTTCGCGCCTGGCGTGTTTCGCGATATCCCGCGTGGCCGCTGGTGGCAGACGGCCCTTGGCGCGGTCGCGGTGCTCGCTGCGCTGCTGGTGTCGGGCCCGCTGCTGCTGCATGCCAGCATCCGGCGTGACGTCGCGACGATACTCGGCTACCGGTCGTTGCTGGGAGCGTGGGGCTGGACAGGCATCCTCAGGTACCTGCACATCGCCGGTCTCGGGTTCGCCGGGCCGCACGTCGACGCCCTCCAGCACGTCGGCACGCTGATCACGGCGGTAACGCTCGTGGCCGTGGTGCTCGTGTTCCGCCGGTGCTCCGGGCCCGATCTCACCGTGGCCGTGCTGCTGGCCTTCCTCGCGGTCACGGCCGGGTTCGGCGCTCAGTACCTGCTCTGGCCCGCCGCCCTGCTGTACGCGTCCCGCCGGCCTGCCGGATACGTCTATCTGCTCCTGGCCAGCGCGTATACCGCCGTCTTTTACCTGTACGCCCTTCCGCGCCACGAGATTGCCGCTTCCGGTCCCGGTGCCGTGCTGGAGGCGTGTTCGGTTGCGGTGATCATCGCAGGGGTCGCCAGCATGCCCTGGTCTGAGCTGCGGTCGGACGGCGCAACCGGTCCGCTGCACCACAGGCGCAGGCACATCGCCCCAGCCCCGGCGCTCCGCCAGCCATGACGCCGCGGTAAGCCCTGCCCATGGACGCCGCGGGAGGCCCGGCCCATGGAAGAGGCCAGCCCGGCCTTTGGCGATAAGCGGCCGGGATTCACCGTCCGCCCACGGCAGCCCGGCCGCCGGCGCATGCGCTCCGCGTCAGCATCGTGAGCCGTCCGGTGTCCGCATAGCTGAACGCGCGGGCCGGGCAGTAGCCGAGCCGGCGGAGGGTCCGCAGCGAATCTCTGTGCGCAGCATCGCCTCCGGTGAGCTCCAGCAGGAACACCGCCGGGCTGTGCGGTTGCGCACGGAGGAACGCATCGACAGCTGCCGGGGTTACGTACGCGACCGAGATCGTGTCGGCCGCGGGTATCGCCGTGCCTGCCGCAACCCTGGCGGGGTAGCCACGGTAGCTGTCCATGTAGTACAGCCACGCGTCGCCGTACCAGGGTTCGCCAGACTCGATCACGGCCATGTCGCCCGGCGTTGCGAGCGTGCGCGCCCGCGCCGCGGCCGCCCGGTAACCCGAACCCGGGGCCGGCTGGTACTGGAGCTGGATGGTCTGCGCGAGGGCGCGGGAGGTGGCGACCCCAGCGGCGGCGCCGGCCGCGGCCAGCACAACCGCACCGATGCCGAGCGCCGCGTACCGCCACCAGACCAGGCGGCCGGGAACATGCCCGGCGGCCAGGCGGGCCAGCCGGACGGCCCCGATGGCCATCAGGATGTACAGCAGCGGCAGCAGGAACACACTGACGCGCTGCATGCCGAACGGCCATCGATGCGCCACCGACGCGATGAGCTCCAGCAGCACCGCACCACCCGCCGCCACCACGAGAGACCGCCCGGCGGCCTCGCGAACGGCCGCGGCGATCCCGGCGATCAGCAGCACCGCGAGAACGACGGCAAGCAACCCGTGCGCCGGGGCTGGGAGAGCGTAGGCGGGAGTCGCGTCCGTGACTCCCGCTACCCCGGTCACCATGCCAGGGAAGAACGACGCCACGCCGTGGACGGTGAAACGGGCGAAGGCATCCAGGCGGTGCGGCGCGTATTCCTGGGCCCAGAACGCGGTGTTCGCTACACCTGACTGCGGACGGATAAACAGCGCATAGTTACCGAGCGTAAGGCCGGCGGCGACCGCCTCCCCGGCGACGCGGACCGGGAGCTGCCGCCGGGCGCGGATCGACACGGCCAGGTCCAGCGCCAGCAGCGGGCCGACCACGAACACGTTTGGCAGGGAGAACACGCACGTGAGACCGAGTGCGGCGTACAGCCCGAGCAGCACGGCCGGATGCCGGCCCACACGCCGTGTGAGCAGGTACAGGCCGACCGCCGCGATGGAGAAGAGCGCTTCGTAGGTGTAGGACTTCAGCTGGAGTGCGTCGTTGACCACCCAGCCGTTGACCGTGAGCAGCATGGCAGCCGCGGCGCTGACCCAGGCGCCGACCCAGCGCCGGGCAAGCAGGTACGTTGCGATTCCCACGCCGGGCAGGGCGAGGAACATGGGCAGCCGCAGCCCGGACTCTGTGCTGCCGAACAGTGCATGGGCGCCGTCCTCGATGGCGAGCCAGCCGGGGGCCAGCGGGGCACCGGAGATATTGAGCTGATGCAGGAATCCGGTGCCCAGCGCGATGTCGTAGGCGCGCCAGCCCTCGTCGCCCCAGAACGGCCGGGTGAGGAGATGGCGAAGGAGAAACTCGAGCAGGCCTGCCACGGCGATCAGCGCGCCGATGGCAGCCACCTCGCCGATGCCGACGCGGCTCGGCCGCACCGGCTGGGTCGGCAGCTCACGGGCCGCGGCCGGCGTGGTGATCGAGCCGCTCATGGTAGTGCATCCTATGCCCGCATCGTTCCGGTTCGTCCCTGTGACGGCCCGGCCTGTGCCTGGATCTGCTTCGGGGATCTGCCCCAGGACCTGACTCGGCCGGCCGCAGGCCTGTGGTAGTACCTTCCCAGCCGGATCAGCCAGACGTGCAGAACCAGGGAACCGCTGCGCAGCACCGTGGCGCGCACGAGGGCCGGCCGGAACTCAGCCAGGTTGCGCAGCGCCGTCGGGAACGACGCCGCGGACGTGTTGTACAGCAGCAGCTCGGCCGGCCGCCTGGCCCGGATCATCGCACGGTCGGCCGGGGTCAGGTCCGGGGGGTTGCTGGGCAGCGTGTTGAACATGCCGTGGTACATCCCGGCGTACTCGGTGAACGGGCTGGGACTGCCGTTGGAGATCGGCCACCACGTGAGGATCTGCTCGCCCTGGTAGGCGGCTGGGCCGGCGAACAGCGGCAGGGCGGCAGCGATGCGGTAGCTGTCGAGGTAGCTCGCCCAGCCGCCGCCGAGCGCGGAGGCATAGGCGGGGGGCGGGTCGAACACCGTATCGGGCAGCCTCCGGTGGGCCGGGATCGGCGCGACCGTGAGCACCAGGCTGGCCCCCGCGAACGCGACGAGCGCCGCCCCGAGGGTGACGGCGGCGAGCGTGGGGCGGGTGATCCTGGCGCAGCAGCGCGCCGCGACGGCCGCCACGATCACGGCCGCCGCCAGGACTGCGCCGAGCGGCGCCCACCCGAACGACGGCACATGCGGGTCGGCCTCGTAGCAGAGCGGGACGGCGAGCAGCAGCGCGGCGGGCAGCCACCGCGCGACCGGGCGGCCGGCCAGCGGGCGGGCCAGTTCGGCGACGGTCATCGCGAATCCCAGGCAGACCGCCGCCCACAGCGTGGAGGAGAAGTAGTGCTCCTCCAGGGTCTGCACGGTGCCGAAGAACTGCAGCCCGACGTAGACCACCAGCTGCACAGCGAGCACCACGCCGACCATCAGCACCGGGGTGGCCACCGCGCGGCCGCGGCGGGCGACCGCGACCGCGAACCCGGCGAGCACGGCGGGGGGCGCCAGCAGGTAGGCAACGTACGGCGCCCACCGCCAGTTCGACGAGTGCCACTGGACGACTTGCGACGGCCGGGACAGGTAGCGATAGGCCTGCCAGGTGGCCGCGATGAAGTTGGCATGGCCGATCAGCACCGCTGAGGCCGCGATCAGCAGGGCGGTGACGGCCGCGGCGACCCCGGCCAGCAAGACCACGTCACCGAGCAGGCCGGCCCGGTCCCGGATCAGCCGCACCGCCAGGTAGGCGGCCATCGTCGCCCCCACCAGGGGCACCGCGACCCCGTGCGACCACACCGCGAGGGTGAGCAGCACCCCGGCCCCGGCCAGCCATCCCCGGCGCCACCGCGCCGAGCAGGGCATCGCCAGGCATGCCAGGGCGCCGGCGGCGTACGACACGACGGCCGAATCCGGGTAGTCCGTTCCCCACGCGGTCACCAGCACCGGCGAGGACAGCACCACCAGGATTCCGGCCAGCCCGGCGGGACGGCCATAGAGACGCCGCAGCAGCAGGTAGACGGGGGCCACCGCGATCAGCGCGAGCACGTAGCGCATCGCGAAGAACCCGCCCGCCGGGCCGAAGGCCAGATAGGCCAGTCTGGCGGGAATCAGGAATCCCACCCGCGTGCTCTCCCGCAGCCGGGCCGTCGGAGCATAAGCAGCCGAATACCTGGCGAAAACCTGGCGCGGGTCGATGATGTAGATGGTGTGCATGGCCGGGTCGGGCAGATCGCTCGGCGCCATCAGCCGAAGCCGGAGCACCAGCGCCGCGATGGCCGGGGACAGCGCCACCCCCAGCGCCTCGAGCCATGCTGCCCAGACAGCCGGCAGCCCCACCGGCCAGCCGTCAGAACTCGGGCTGCGGACGCCGGCGTCGGCGGGCCCGGACCGGTCCGAGACGGTTTCCACGGCGCCTAGTATCGCATCGAGCCCGAGTGTGGCCAGAGAAAATATGGATCAATTCTTCATACCGTAGTTTGGGTTTCTCTTTACTAAACATTGGTTTTTCCCCGCCTATCCTGCCGTGGGTGCTGAACGGTCACAGGGTTGCCGTCGTGATGCCCGCCTACAATGCCGAGGCGACACTCGCGCGCACGCTGTCGGAGTTGGACCGCAAGGTCGTCGACGAGGTCGTGCTCGTCGACGACGCCAGCACCGACGAGACGGTCGCGCTGGCCGGCCGGCTCGGCCTCCAGCCCATCAGTCACGAGCGCAACCTCGGCTACGGGGGCAACCAGAAGACGTGCTACCGGCGTGCGCTCGAGCTCGGCGCGGACCTTGTCGTGATGGTGCACCCGGACTACCAGTACTCGCCGCTGCTTGTTCCGGCGATGGCCTCGATGATCGCCTACGGTGAGTACGACCTGGTGCTCGGCTCGCGCATCCTCGCCCAGAGCCCGATCGCCCGCGGAATGCCCCGGTACAAGTACGTCGCCAACCGGTTCCTCACCCTGGCCGAGAACATCATGCTCGGCCAGAAGCTGTCCGAGTACCACACCGGACTGCGTGCGTTCAGCCGCAGCCTGCTCGCCGCCGTCCCGTTCGAGCGCAATTCGAATGACTTCGTCTTCGACAATCAGATCCTCGTCCAGGCCCTGGCGGCGGGTGCCCGCATCGGTGAGCTGTCCTGCCCGACCCGCTACCAGGCCGACTCGTCGTCGATAAACCTGAGGAGGAGCATCCGGTACGGCGTCGGCGTGCTGCGAACGTCTGTCCAGTACCGGCTGCAGCAGCGCGGGCTCCGCCGCTACGCCTACCTCGGCATCGACCCTGCCCGCAGGCTCGTGCACCGCGACGGGACCGACGAGACGGCCACCCCGCCGACCGGGGACAGCGAGTCCGCCGAGACCGCGGGCAGCCGACCGCAGCAGAAGTAGCGAGCCCGCGGCCCGCTCCCGCCCTCGTCAGGGCGCTCTGCCACGTCGATGGCCAGACGACTTACCGGCACTGCGATGGGCTGAGATGGATGATGCTCAGGCCGGTGGCACCCACCGGGCTGGCGGTCAGCCCCTGCGCCCGGAGCGCCGCGCGCCATGCGGCGTGCTCCGTGGTGTCAACGTGCGTGCGGATCAGCCAGATCGGGCTGCAGGAGCGCTGCCGTGACGCCGTCACCGCCTGCGAGAGCGCCGCGGCGACGGCGCTGGCGTCCCGGTTGAACGCCACGACGATGCGCGGCTGACCGGGGAAGTAAGCCTCGTAGTCCTGCACCACGTTGGGGTCGGGCCGGCGGGACGGCTGGCCGACGGGCCAGTAGTAGGCAAATCCCCAGTTGCTGTTCATGTTCACCAGGATCACGTCGCCGGGCCGGGCGTGCGCGGCAACGTACAGCGTCTGGGCGCGCTCATCCTCGTTCGGGATCGAATGGATGCGCACGTACGGCGCGGCACCAAGGGCGAAGGCCCCCGCCGCAACCACGGCGGCGACGGCAACCAGCGCGACCGTCCATTCCCTGAGCCACCGCTGCAGCGCCATGCAAACCCCGACCACCCCGATCGCGGCCGTGGCCGCCGTGATGGCGAACAGGAACGTATTGCTCCGCAGGTCGAGGAACGGGTACTTGTGCACGGCGGAGATCGCCATCATCTCCGGGAAAAGCGCAGCCAGGGCGATCGCGGTGGCGGGCCTGTCCAGCCACAGTACGGTGACCACGCCGGCCACGAACAGTGGCACCGCAAGCCACACGGGCCCCAGGTTGAAGATGTTGTGCACGGCGCTGAACTGCGCGGTTATGAATTCCCAGGAAGCGTGCAGGCCCTGGCGGATCGGCAGGTAGTAGTAGCGGAAATGAGGGCTGTAGACGAGTCCCGACTTGGCCGCGGCCGCGTCGAACTCCTTGTACACGGCGAGCATAAGGATGGCCGTGATCACGCCGGTGACGACCGCCTCGCCGAACCGGCGCCAGGCTCGCCGGGCAAGCTGCACGACGCAGAGCGCTGCGAGCGCAGCCGCACCGACGAACGCGACGGCGTCGCTGAACAGCATGCCGCCCCATACCGCCACCGACAGGGCGATCAGCGCCGGGCGCGACCACTTGCGCTCCAGTCGTGAGGTCAGCCCCAGCACGAGCAGTGACAGGCACGCGTCCGCGGTGTACTGCTTGAGGTCGTTGCGCACCAGCATCGCCGGGACCAGCAGCACTCCGATCGCGGCCAGCACTCCGGCGGTGATCGCGGCTTCGCGCCGCTGCCAGCCAAGCTGCCGCCCGAGCCAGTAAGCGATGACCACGGCCGCGCCCGCGAAGGCGAGAGGCATGAGCCGGGCATCTTCGGTCCTCGGAACGGTGATCACACGCAGCACCAGCGAAAAGCCGATCGGTGTGCTGTTGGTGGTAAAGCGGAGCTGTGACAGCGGGAACCTGGTGGTCGCCGCCACCCAGGACTCGTCGTCCCAGAACGACGCCGTGAGGATGTAGGGGACGTCATGGACCACCAGCACGAGCAGCCCGAGCACCAGGGCGAGCAGGTGCTCCAGCGTCAGCCGCCGCCGGATGGCTCCGCCAAGCCCGGCTGACCAGCCCCTGCGCGCAGCCACAGATCCCGCCCCCGCTGCACTAGGAACGGGCGGAAGCGTGTCCTCTAGGCGCAAGTCGTTCCGCCCTCCCTAACCGCGCGCGGCCTTGCCGCCCCGGATCACGTGTCCCCCCTGGATCGGACGATGAGGTCGGCGAGCAGGGCGAGCGACCCGATGATCAGCCCGCTCACGAAGATCAGGACGGTGTTGACCGCGAACAGCAGGGGATGCACGACCATGTCGTAGATCCCCTTGGCGATGCCGAGGCCGATCAGGAACAGCGCGAGCGGCATCAGCACTTTGAGGGGGTTGAAGTACATGACCATCCGCAGCACCTGGAGGATGTAGCGGTAGGCATCCCGGACAAAACGGAACTTCGACTTTCCCGCCCGCGTCGAATATTCGATCGGGATGTAGCGCACGTCGTGCTGGTTGGACAGGAACGCGATGGTGATCGTCGTGACGCAGGAGAATCCCGGCGGGAGCAGCCTCAGGTACGGCAGCGAAACCTCGCGCCGGAACGCGCGCAGCCCGGAGTTCAGGTCCGGGATGTGAGAGTTGGTCAGCCGCTCGGCGAGCTTGCGGATGAACCACTTGGCCGGCACCCGCAGGAACTTGTGGGTGCCTTCCTCGCTGGTCCTGGCGCCCACGACCTGATCCAGCGTCGGTTCCTTCTCCAGCATCTGGACGAGCTCGGGGATGCGCTCGTTCGGGTAGCTCATGTCCGCGTCGGTCCACACCACGATCTCGCCGCGGGCCTGCTGGGTGCCGATGCGGCGCACGGTGCCCGCGCCCCCGTTGCGGTGGAAGTGCACGACCTGCAGATGCGGGAAGCTGGGCGCGGCCTCGTACAGGCGGGCAAGCGTCTCGTCCGTTGACGAGTCGTCGTAGGCGAGGACCTCGTACGCGTAGCCGCTGGTGTCCATGGCCGCGCAGATCCGGGTCACCTCGGCGACGACGTGGTCCTGCTCGTTGTAGCAGGGCAGGACGATCGAGACGTAAGGTCCGTCGTGCGGGGACTCGGGCGGAACATTCACATCCGCCGAGGTTACTACCGTTTGCGAAGGCTGCGTACCGAAGCCGTCGGGAGAAGCGGTCATCGCGTGGGCTCCGACATCCAGACGTTTACGTCGAAGGGCAAGGTGTGCAGCGGCGGGGCGGTGAGCGCGTTCATGTCCTGGGTGCTGCGCAGCCTCATAACCTGCCGGATCGGGCCCCCGAACCGGACGAGAGGCCCTCGGGTCCCGGCGAGGAAGACCGGCCGCCTGCCCGCGCGCTCGATGCCACGCACGACCTGCTCGGTGATGGCGAGGTGCCCGCGGTTGATGTCCGCCACCGGGACGCCGCACATCCCGCGGACGACCTCGGTGAGCCTGCTGCCCTCCCCGCCGCCGCCGCTGTCGATGAAGACGACAGTTGCGTCGCGGGGGATCGCCGCGCACATGGCCTGCACAGCCGGAATCTCCCCGCCGTAGGTGGTCTTGAACGCCAGGCCCACCGCCGCGATCCGGATCCCGACCGGGCCGCCCGACCGGGCCCGCAGGCCAAACGTGGTGATCGTAGCTGGCAGCAGCAGGATGACCACACCGCACGCGGCAAGGCTCACGTACAGTCCCCGGGGGACGTCCATCCGCCGGATCCAGCCGAGCAGCCAGTCCGCCGCCCAGATCGCCAGCAGGATGAAGCCGGGCAGCACGGTGGGCACCAGCCGGCGGCTCGCCCATGGGTTGTCGGGGGTGATCGCCGGGTCGTACAAGGTTGTGACGATGGCCCAGGCGAAGACCATGAGGGGCAGCGTCCAGGTTGGCGACTGCCCGCGCAGGCACCGCCGGGCGAGCAAGGCGGCCCCCAGGGTGCCGAGCGCGACCGCGGGCACACCGATGTACCAGAACACCCAGTGCATGCTGATCTCGTAGTAGAGCCGGTCCGGCGCAACCGGCACATGATCGGCCCGCTGGTAACTGGCGATGATCGACTCGAAGAACGCACCCGAGTTGCGCCGCACGGTCTGGACGTACGGGCGGAGGGTGAACCCGATCGTCACCACGAACGCCAGCACAGCAGCCGCATTGGGCAGCCAGTTCCCGCGGATCTTCGGCATGCCCTTGTCCCACCGCCAGGCCATGCCGACGAGCGTCCCGGCGATCACGACGGCGGTGATCAGCGCCAGCGGCACCAGTGAGCTCTTGATGCTGGCCAGGTATGGCCTGGTCAGTACCAGCCCGTCGATGCTGCCGTAGATGCCGCCGACGACCAGCCCGCCGAGCAGCGGCAGCGCCTGGCGGCGCCTGGCGATGAAGAGCATGCCGCAGTACGGGATCACCGGCAGCAGGTCGCTCGCTCCATCGATGCGGACCAGCAGGGTAAGCCCCACGGCAAGGCCGCCCATGGCCGAGAGCACCTTGGCGGCACGCCCGTCTTCGCGCATTGCGTCGACGATCAGGCAGAGCCCGCCGAGGAAGAGGATCTGCGCGACCGGCTCGCTGTAGGTGGACCGGCTGGTGAACTGCTCCGGCAGGGAGAGCGCGAGGATGAGCGCGGCCAGCGGGGCCCAGCGCGGCCCGACGAGCCGGGCGGCGAGGCCGGCGAACGTCAGCACCGCGAGCGCCCCGAAAACCGGGGCCATCCCTACCGCCGTCACGACCCCACCGGCCCAGAACCCGCCTGCGAGGATCATCGGCAGGCCGGCCATGAACTGCGGCACCACGGTGCTGCCTACCTGGTAGTAGGCGAAGCTGGCGAACGTCATCCCGTGATAGGTGCCTCCGAAGGCTGCCCTGTCCTGCGGTATCGGCAGCGAACCGTGCTTGGAGATCCAGTTCGCGAACTGGATGTAGGACGCCGGATCGCGGGTCACGATGATGAACTGGGAGTGGTAAGCGAACTGATCGACGCCAAACGCGACCGCGATAACCACCACCGCCGCCACCGCCCACCAGGGCGTGCGCGTCCCGGGGTGCCCCAGCACCGCCCGGGCGCCCGGCGACAGGTCCGGAATCCACCGCAGGCCGAATACCACCAGGGCGATCGCGATCGGCACCGAGAGGATCAGCATCGGCACTGGGCTGAAGCTGCCCGCGAGCAGCAGCGGCAGCCCGGCCAGCAGCCACGCGGTGGCCAGCAGCGCTGGCAGCACCGACAGCCGCCCGAGCAGCCGGCCGGCTGTGTCGCGCGCGCCCGTCGCCCCTTCTGCGTGGGTCTGCCCGGGCGCCGCGGTTCCCGAGGTATCGGCCTCGGCGCCGATGCTCATCCCTTAGCCTCCTTAGGGCCCGCGGCAACCGGCCGCGAGCCGCCCCGATGCAAGACGATGTACCCGTCTCGGCTGAACACCACGTCGTAGCCACTGCGCTCGAGCAGCGCCAGCCGCCGTTTCTGCTCACGCAGGCTACGGAACGTGAACTGCCGCTGCCTGACGTTGGCGACGACCCAGGATGATCCCAGCGGAGGGGTGCTTCCGTCTCCGTCCCAGAGCAGCACGGTATCCCGGGCCGACAGTTGCGGGCCGAGATTGTCCACCGCCTGAACGGTCACTCCGGCCGGCACGACCGCGTCGGCCGCGGCGGCCGCGTTCTCTTGCGCGTCTCGATGGTAGAACGACGGGCGCAGCGCGGCACCGAACGCGAAGTGCGGTACCAGGACCACTGCAACGGCACACATGGCGGCGGCGCAGCCCAGCCCGACTGCCCCCGCGCCCAGAGGGCCCTCGGCGGACCGGGCCCGCCTGGCCTGCCAGCCACGATCGAACCGGGCGGCGCCGTCGACCGCGGCGCAGACCAGAATGACCACGAGATAGGCGTTGTACTGATAAGACGTAACCCACCAGTCGGGAAACAGGTTCGCGAGCATGCGCTCGGCCAGCAGCGGGATCGTAGCCAGCACGATCGGCGACCGCAGCGAGAGGAAGCAGAACGCGCCAAACAACCACAGCATCGTATACAGCTTGACCCTAGGTGTAACCAGCAGGTCCAGGGCAGCTGGGTGGGTAAGCAGGTGCCAGCCAGCCTGCGGGACGTTGTGGCCTAGCGCGGTATATGCCCAGTAATAATCGGAACGCCCGCCAAAGGCCGGGATCAAAAGGTACGTCGCGATTACGCTGTCGGCCACGCCCGCGGCGATGAGGATGCCACCAACGAGCCGCTGCCTGGTCACCGTGCGCGGACGCGCCACCGCGAGGTAGAGCCCTATGCCCGCGACCAGCAGGCCCATGTCCTCCTTGACCAGCAGCAGGATCGCGAGCGCGATCAGCGCCGACCGCAGCTTCCCCGCCTGCAGCCGCTCCAGCGCAACGGCTATCAGCAGGGGCGCGAACGCGACCTCATGGAAATCGAAGTCCAGCGCTGAGGCGATCGGCCAGCTCAGCGCGTACGCCGCGGCGACGAGGTATGCCGCGGCGGTCGCCTTGCTGCCGCCGCCGAACGCACGCCGGGTGAAGACCCAGATCGGCGGGATCGCCAGCGCGAACAGCACCGCCTGAGCCACCAGCAGCACCTGCGGGCCGTTGTAGATCCAGTACAGCGGCGCGAGCGCGGCGAGGATCGGCGACCAGTGGTCGCCGAGGACGGAAAAGTGCGGGCCAAAGCCGTTGTGCACGCCCTTGATAATCGCTATCCCGGGCTCGAAGTGCGCATACGACCGCACCGCCTGGTCGAAGATCACCAAATCGTAAGACGAGGTCTGGAAGGTGTAATAAAGAAGCAGCGCGAATACCGTGTACGCGGCCGCTGCCAGCACGGTCAGCGCGCCGACGCCGAGCCAGTGACGACTCCGGCGGCCCGGCCGCTCCGCATCGCCTTGCCGCGCAGCGGACAGGGCCCCTTCCACGGCCGTGCGGATGCCCATGGCTGCGGAGACTATCCGATCAAACACGGGCACCGTCCGGCAATGTACCTGTTCCGCCGCGCCCGGGGAAACGCCATGACTTTCCAGGGCCTGGGGAGTCCCGGCCTGGGCCCGCGGCCTAGGCAGGGGCCGTCCGGTATACGATCACGCCACCCACCGACGTGGCGGTCATGCCCATCCGGCTGAAGACGTTCATCCAGGGCGCCGACCAGGCCCTCTCGACGAGTATGGCCCCCACCCCGGCCCGGCGGACGTAAGCCCTGAAAAGCCTCTCTCTGTCCCGTGTAGGGTGCCTGAGCAGCGCGACGGGCCCTGGCAGGCCGCTGGAATCGGTGAAGGACGCATTGATGAAGCCGCCGGCGATCCGCACGTAGAAGTCCGTGTCGGCCTGGAACAGCATCCCGGCGTTCCCCCGGTCCGACACGACCACCACGATCTCGCCCGGGCGCAGGTAGTCCCGGTACAGGCCTGTGCTAATGAAGGCCGGGAGGGCGTTGACCGGCCGTACAGCGGCCAGAGGTGCGCCAGCCGGGACGGCCTCGCCCGCCGAGACCGGCAGCAGGTTTGCGAAGACGGCCGCGACTGCCACCAGGCCAAGGATCCACCGCGATGTCAGCAGCAGCCTGCTCCTGGTGGGAGCCGCGAGCCACAGGGCCAGGATGATCGCGAGCACCAGGTAGCCGAAGAGGATGATCCGCACCGGTTCGACGCTGCGCGCGACCGGGAGTGCCCACAACCGCGCCCACGGCAGGTTGCCCACCTGCCGGCCGCCGATGACCAGGGTGGGCCCGACGGCAAGAGCGATCATGAGCACGAAGAGCACGACCAGCAGCCGGGTGAGCCTGCTCGACCAGGCCAGCAGCGCAAGCGCGAGCACGATCAGCAGCAGCGGGATGCCCACGTAGGCATCGCTCGAGAAGCCCTCCAGCGAAGTGGCGTAGTGCTTCAGCGACGTCAGCCAGAAGAGCCGGTTCGGGCGGGGAACCACCAGATTGACCACGTCGAGCGAGAAGATCGGCGCCGCCTTGGTGAACCTGCCCGGCGAGTGCCGCAGCGCATAGACCAGGTACGGCGACGCGAGCACGAGGGCCACCACATAGGCGGCCGCGGCGAGCCCGGCCAGCCGGGCCACGGCCCGCCGCGCTTCGGGCCTGGCAACCGCGAAGCCGATCAGCAGGCCAGCCGCCCATATCGCCGTCATCTCGACGAACGTCTCGAGGGAGATGTAGAACTCCACGGCCATGACGACCGCCAGCAGGGCGGCAAAGACACGGGCCCCAAGTTTCCCGTCCCGCCACAGCAGAGCCAGGTACAGCATGAGCGGGAGCAGCAGATTGACGATCAGGTTCGGCTGGCCTGCGACGGTATGGCTTATCTCGTAGGAAGAGAAGCCGAAAACGGCCCCGGCCATCAGCGCGGCCCAGAATCGGCCGGTCAGCCGGCGTGCCGCGAGAAAGGCCACCCAGGCCGAAAGTGGCGCCGACAGCAGCAGGATCAAGTTGAACGAGGCTATCGGGCCGAAGATCGCGGTGATCGGCACTAGCACCACGGCCACCGCGGGGACCGAGGTCGTCCAGGCCAGCTGGTATCCGCCCGGCGCCCCGATCTGGTGCGAGTACAGCGGGTTGAGCCCGTGCGAGATCGCGTAAGGCCACCAGCGCAAGCTCCAGATGTAGAAATTCGGGTCCACGGTACCTTGCCCGACCTGGGGAAGGCCGGGATCCCGGACCAGCGGGAGCGCGAAGCCAATGATGAAGACCGCCAGGTAGATTGCCAGCGCCAGCAGCCCCTGGAGGACCGGCCCCGGGGTCCGGGCCCTCTCAGCGAGCTTTGCGGCACCGGGGACCGGCAGCACGGTCGCGGTGCGCCCCGCGCCCGGCCCGGGCTCGGCCACCTCGCCGGCCGTCAACGCTCCGCCATGTGATCCGGCGGGCTGAAGTTGGTCCACGTCTCAAAGCCACGCGCCTCGCGCACCAGGTAGAGCGGCCGTCCCCTGGTCTCGTCGTACACCCGGGCCACGTACTGGCCGACCATGCCCATCACCATCAGCTGCACCCCGCTCAGGAAGGCGATGGTCACCAGCAGGGACGCGTAACCGGGCACGTAAGGCAGCCCAGCAAGCTTGAGCGCTATGGCTACCAGCCCGTAGCCGACCGCGATCACCGCGATAACGAAGCCGCCCACCAGCGCGAAGCGCAGTGGCGCGGTCGAAAATCCCACGAACGCGTCTGCCGCGAATTTAATCATCTTGCGCAGCGGGTACTTGCTGATGCCAGCGTGACGCGGCTCCCGGTCGTACGGCACCGCGGCCTGCCGGAAGCCGATCCACGAGAACATCCCGCGGACGTATCTGTTGTGCTCCCGCATGAGCAGAAAGGCGTCCAGCGCCTTCCGGTCGACCAGCCGGAAGTCACCGACATCTACCGTCTGCTCAATGCTGGCCACGCGGCGCAGCAGGCTGTAAAAGGTGGCTGCGGTCGCTGTCTTGAACCTGGTTTCGCCGGACCGGTGCTGTCTGACGGCGTAGACGACCTCATACCCCTCCTGCCACTTGGCGGCCATGTCGAGGATGACGTGCGGCGGGTCCTGCAGGTCGGCGTCCATCACCACGACCGCCTGACCCGCGGCGTTGTCCATGCCTGCGGTGATGGCAAGCTGATGGCCGAAGTTGCGGGAAAGCTGGATCACCTTGAATCGCGGGTCCCGGTCGCGGGCTTCCAGCATGGCCCGGTAGCTGGAGTCCGCGCTGCCGTCGTCGACGAGCACGACCTCCGCCGGGCCATCCAGCTTGTCCATGGTGTCTCGCAGCCGCGCGGCCAGCTCCGCGATCGACTCTTCCTCGTTGTAGACCGGCACAACGATGGAATACTTCGGCGCGTCCATCAGCAGTCCTGTGCTCGCATCAGCTTAGTTACGTCCCCGCGCGTGCGCTCTCCTTGGCAGCCCCTGACCTGCGGGGTACCGAGCGTGGTCAACGAACCTATCCGAGAGCCGGCCAGATCGGGCCTGGCGATGCCAGGAAGCTGAAGAAATAGTAGCTTGCACGCGGAATCGCCGGCAGAGCGTTCCGCGGCACGCCGACAGCTCCATGGTCAGGCTAACTGGTGCGGCACGCCGTCACAGACGGCGGGCTCGCACTATCAGTGAGACACCTGGCCAGGACTTGACCGGCAGATGGCGCTCCGCGACAACGACCGCGGCCAGCAGCCTGTTGGTAAAGGGAGAGACCTCCTCCAGGTCGCTGCCGGTGGAGAATCGGCGCCGCATGACCACGGCCGGGCGAAGCAGAACGTTCCAGCTCCACATCTTTTCCATGGTCAGCCCGGCCTTCTCGATGAGGCCGGCAAGCCCGGACCGGGAATAGCGGCGCACGTGCCCGACCGCGTCGTCGTGCGCGGACCAGAGGGCCATGTCGCACGGAACCGCGATCAAGGCCGTCCCGCCCGGCCGGAGAACCCTGGCGATCTCCGCGGCCGCGAGGTAGTCCTCGTCGATGTGCTCGAGCACGTCGAAGGCGGTCACCAGGTCGCAGGCCCCGGAACGGACCGGAAGCTCCCTGGCGTCGGCCTGCATGGCGCAGACTCCCCTGGCATGTGCGATATCAACCGCCGAACCGGAGAACTCGACAGCGACGGCCTGCCATCCGTGCGCCTGCAGCACCCTGGTGTTGCCGCCTCCCGCGGCGCCGACGTCCAGCGCCAGGCCGGGACCCGGCAGCCGCCGCAGCTCCCGGCCGAGTATCGCGCGGCGCTCGCGGTACCACCAGTGGCGGTCCTCCACAGAGGTCAGCAGAAGGAGCTCTGAGGTATCCACAAGCTAACTTCTACCGTATGCCCAGTTTCGTTGCATACCCCGCGCTACGCGCACTGCAAGATCCCCCACCGTTGCGCTCCTTACGGATGATGCTTCCTAGCTCCGCCGAACCAGCACGTACACCGGCTTACCCCGGTAGCGGAGGGTGATCACGCGGGCGTTCCGGTAGAGGTCGCGGAAGTACCGAGCCTCGACCGCGCCCAGGCTGGGGGTCACCAGGGCCGCGGTCCTGGGCAGCACGCGGGCCCGGAAGTCCGCGAGATAGCCGCGGTACTGCGGCTTGGTCAGCACCATGGTGTCCAGGTCGACAGGCACCGGTGCGGGCGTCAGGTCAGCCACGAAGTAGACGACGCCGGGATAGCCGGCCGGAAAGCTGACGACGTAGGTCGTGCGATCGCCGACGATCGCGTGGAGATGGTTCATGAACGCCGTGAAGGACGGCATCGGCACGCTGGCGGCCTGGCAGCATTGCCGCGCGGCCTGCAGGCCGGCACCCACGCGCCGGGCAGCGACCGTCGAAGGCGCCGCGGGCGTGGGCTCCGCGGCCAGGCGCTGGCGGTCCCGGTAGGGCGCGGCCGCCCAGGAGCGCACGCTCGCCGGCTCGACGGAACTGCGCGGGAGCAGCAGGAAGGACGCGGCGAATATCGCCGCCCCGGCGACGGCCAGGGTCACCGGGCGCCAGGCGCCCAGCAGCCTGGGCAGCACGGTGGCGACCATTATCGCCAGACCTGGAGCCGCCAGCATGGTGCCGAACAGGTGCGACGCGTCCGAGCGGAGCAGCGCTCCCTGGTAGAGCAGGATCGTTGTGACGACGATCGACACAAGGGCGACCCGCTCACGCGACCATTCCCAGGCGACGCGGAACGGGCGGAACTGAACCACGGCAAGCAGCGCGGCAGCGGCGAGGATGAACGGCAGGGTGTAGAAGAACGTCGCCCAGGCCGCCTGTGCCGCCTTCGCGGCGGCAGTGACCTGGTGGCCCCCGTAGGGCGTGTTGCTGTAGCCCTGGGCAACCGCCTGCGGGATCAGGAAGTACAAGTGCAGGAACCGGGCGAGCACGCCGTGGGCGGCGTAGTAAGCAAATACCGGCACCCAGACGACCAGGGAAGCAGCCAGCGCACAGAGCAGCGCCGCCGCTACCGACCGGGGCGGAGAGGTGCCGGTGAGCAGCAGCAGCACGCTCACCACGGCCGCGCCCACAACGCCGGCGACGAGGTTCTCCTGTGCGAGGTATGACGTCGCGCCGAACAGCAAACCCAGCGCGGCAGCAGCGGCCAGGCCGCGCCGGGCCGGGCAGCGCCGGATGACCGCGGGCAGCAGCAGGATCAGCGCGATCGCGCCCACGTACCGCAGCGGGTCTGACCAGCCGAAGAAGCCGCCGTAGGACCCGCCGGGCAGGAACCCTACCTCGTGCAGCGCGGGGTAGATGAGCGCCGAGAGCAGGCTCGCGACGAGGCCGCGCAAGAAGCCGAACGCCAGAAGGAAGACGACGAAGAGGATCGTCGCGCCGGCCCATTGGAAGATGGCCCATGACTCGCGGAAGCCGATGACCGAGAACGTGCCGAGGTCCCGCATGTAGAGGTATGACAGCAACTGCACCCCGGGCCCGTACTGCACCGACGCCGGGCCGATATAGGGGATCGCCCCCCGTGAGATCGCCTGCAGGCCGCTCAGGAACACGTCCTCCTGAAGGCCGATTCCGCCGCCACCGGGCCGGCCGAGGTACCACGGCGGGCCGTAGAAGTACCAGGCGATCGCGATCATGCCGAGGATGCCACCCGTCGCCCGCGCAGGCGCGGCGCCAGCGAGACGGCGCCAGGCGGGCCGTTGCGGGCTCCTCCGTGGCGAGGCTGGCGGCGACGGCCCTTCGGCCGACGGCGGCGTCCCGGTGCGCCGCGGCGCCAGGCCCGCCAGCCATGATCGCCAGTTCCGCGGATGCTCGCGGCCCGCGGCGAGCAGCCGCGCGGCCGCGACCAGCGGCAGCGTCGGCGCCAGGGCGCCCAGCAGGTAAGCGCTGGTCACCCACCGCTTGTCGAGATACCCGAACGCGATCCAGACCACGGTCGGCGGCATCGTCGACCTGGCCTTGAAGTACACCACCACGAGCAGCATGGGAAACCACGCCGTCAGCGCGAGCCAGACGGCGGCGCGCGGCTCGGGCGCGACGATGCGATCGGGCCACGAGCCGCGTCTGCCGGGCGGCCAGCAGAGCGCCGCCAGCGCGAGGAGGACAACCACGCACAGGCCCGTCAGCGCGAGCGCGATCACCGCCTGCTGCGATCGTGGCAGCGCGCCGGGCGGCCGCACGTGCGCAGCGATGGCGATCGCGAGCAGGCACGTTACCGCGAGGGAGACGAGCGCCGCGCGGTAGAGGTACCGCGGGCCGGCGTCGGCGATCCGGATCGCCCGGCCAAGGCCGGTGCCTGGCTGATCCGGCGGCC
>JASHQP010000521.1 GCA_030039095.1 Streptosporangiaceae bacterium | reverse complement strand
CAGGCCCGGCAGGCGGCGATGGCGCGGTACAGCCGGACCGGGTTCGAGGCGGCCGCGGTGAGCGGGCTGGCCGTGGCGCTGGCCATGCGGGTGCCCCGGCCGGGCCTGGTGCGCGCCGCCGAGCTGCGGTTCGGCCACCCGTACGCGGTCGTCGCGGTCACCGTGGACACGCCTGGCGATGCGGATCCTGGCCCGTGGCACGGCCTGCCGGTGTTCTCGGCGTGGGTGGCAGATCCCGGGGACGCCGGCGAGGAGTGAGCCCGGCGGCGGGCTCACGGTGACGCTCCCGCAGCGGCCCGGAAATCCGGTAAAGTGCGGCAAATGGACGGGTCTGCCCGGGTGACCGGGCCTGTCTCAGGGCAGCCGGGGATCCTCATGGCGGGCTTCGATCTCGGCCAGCTCGGCTACACCCTCGAAGAGTTCTTCATCGACGGCACCGCGACGTGCTACGAGCCGGCCAGGCCCGCCGGGGCCGACGGCTACTGGGAAGTCACCCCCTCGGGCCAGGCGGCGTTCGCCACGCGCCTCGTGGTGTGCCGGCCCGCCGACCCGGCCGCGTTCACCGGCACGGTCATCCTGGAATGGCTCAACGTCAGCGCCGGGTTCGACGCGCCGGCGCACTGGATGCTGACCCACCGGCACGTGCTCAGGTCGGGCTGGGCCTGGGTCGGCGTGTCGGCCCAGCGGGTCGGCGTCGAGGGCGGCGGCGACATCTTCGCCGCCGAGCGGGAGCAGGCCGGGCCCGAGCCCGGGCCTGCGGGGCGGATGACGGCGCTGCCCGCGCTGAAGGAGAGCGACCCGGCGCGCTACGGGTCCCTGCACCACCCGGGCGACGCGTTCTGCTTCGACATCTTCGCCCAGGCCGCACGCGCGGTCCGCGCGGGCGCGGTGCTCGGGCCGCCGGGGGCCACGTGCCTGCTCGCGGCCGGGGTGTCCCAGTCAGCGATCCACCTGGTCAGCTACGTCAACGCGGTCGCGCCGACGCTGCCGCCCGAGGCGGCCTGCGACGGCTACCTGATCGGCTGCCGCACCGGGCGCGCGGCGCCGCTGTCGGGGTGGGGCGGCCAGATCCGGGCCGAGGGGCCCGACGGCGTGCGGGTGCGCACGGACGTCGCCCCGGTGCTGACCGTGCAGACCGAGACCGACGTGACCGGCGTGCTGGCCGGGGTGACCGCGCGCCAGCCCGCGAGCACCCGGTTCCGGTGGTGGGAGATCGCCGGCGCCTCGCACGCCGACACGTACCTGCTCGGCGGCGCCTCGTTCATGGACTCCGGCGACCTGCCGCCCGCCGAACTCGCCCGGCTGCTGGCGCCGACCGCTGAGCCGCTCGGGATGCGGGTGCCCGCGCCGGTGAACTCCGGTCCGCAGCATCACTACGTGGCGCAGGCCGCGATCGCGCACCTGGACCGGTGGGCGCGCGGCGGCGACCCGCCGCCGCCTTCCCCGCTGCTCGAGGTCGACCCCGACGACCACATGCTCCTGGTCACGGACGACTCCGGGATCGCGCGCGGGGGCATCAGGACCGGCTGGGTCGATGTTCCGGTCGCCGCGCTGTCCGGGATCGCGCCGGACGGGGCGCCCGGGCTCGCGATCCTGCTCGGCACGACGCGGGAGTTCGGCGCCGCGGAGCTTGCCCGCCGCTACCCCGGCGGCCGGGACGAGTACGCCGCCGCGTTCGCGGCGGCCACCGAGCGCGCCGTGGCCCGTGGCTTCCTGCTGGCCGACGACGCCGGCGAGATCGCCGCCGTCGCCGCCGCCGCTTACCCTGCGTGACGAAGTCGTCAGGCGTCCCGCAATACGCACACGGCTGGTAGCGTACTGTGACAGAATGACGCGGCGGGAGGCCGACTTCCGGGGCACCAACCTGCAGGAGTTGGTGGACTGGGCAGTTGCCCAGTGCCCCGTCGTCATGGCTCTCGTCGACACGCAGATGCGGCATCTGCGGCTGAATGCGGCGATGTGCCGGATTCTGGGGATTAGCGGTGAGGCCGAGGGCCTGGGCCTGCGGCTGACCGACCTGCAATCGACGTCCGCGACGGAATCGTGCGTGGCGTGCGCGCGTCAGGTGGCGCTCACCGGCGAGCCGGACCTGTGGCGGGGGATCTTCCGGCTGCCCGGCCAGCACCGGGACCACGCCGTCGAGACCTACCTGTCGCCGGTGAAGGACCCGGCGGGCCGGGTACACGGTGTGCTGATCGTCGGCTTTGACGTGACCGAGCAGTTCCGGGCCAGGCAGCGGCTGGCGCTGGTCAACGAGGCGAGCACGCGGATCGGCAGCACCCTGGACGTGACCAGGACGGCCGAGGAACTGGTGGAGGTCGCCGTGCCGCGGCTCGCCGACCTTGTCATGATCGATCTGCTGGATTCCGTGGTCCGGGGCGACGAGCCGGTCAGCGGCCGGGTCGAGGGCTCGATCCCATTTCACCGGCTCGCCTGTGGTTCTGTCCTGTCCGGCGTCCCCGAGGCAGTGGCCAGGCCTGGGCAGGTCACCTTCTACGCCGAGGACTCGGCCGTCGCCGAGTGTCTGGCGACCGGACGGCCGGTGAGCTATTCGGGGACGGGCGAGGATCTCGCCGAGTGGGCCGTGGTGGATGCCGCGCGGGTCGCGAGTATCGTCCGGCACGGGATCAGGTCCATGATGCTGGTCCCGGTGCAAGCCCGGGGAGCCACCCTCGGGGTCACGGTCTTCATGCGGCACCGGCGTCAGCATGCCTTCGCGGATGACGACCTGCTGCTGGCCGAGGAGATCGTCGGGCGGGCCGCGGTCTGCATCGACAACGCGCGCCGCTACAGCCGGGAGCACGCCGCCGTGCTGACGCTGCAGCGCAGCCTGCTGCAGCAGCGCCAGCCCGTGCAGTCGGCGGTCGAGGTGGCGACCCGCTATCTCCCCTCGCAGTCCGGCGTCGCCGTGGGCGGCGACTGGTTCGACGTGATCCGGCTGTCCGGCAGCCGGGTCGGCCTGGTCGTCGGCGACGTGGCGGGCCACGGCATCCACGCCGCGGCCACCATGGGCCGGCTGCGGACCGCCACGGCGACCCTCGCCGACATCGACCTGGAACCGGAAGAGCTGCTCACCAGGCTCGACGACGTGGTCGCGCGACTCGGTGCCGAGCAGGAGCCTTCGGCCGAAGCCGGTGACCTGAGCGCGACGTGCCTGTACGCCGTGTATGACCCGGTGTCGCGCCGCTGCTGCATGGCCAGGGCGGGCCATCCGATGCCCGCGGTCGTGACGCCGGACGGGGAGGTCGAGTACCTTGACCTGCCGGCCGGGCCGCCGCTGGGCCTGGGCGGGCTGCCGTTCGAGGAGGCCGAGGTGGAGCTGCCCGAGGGCAGCCTGCTCGTGCTTTATACCGACGGCCTGATCGAGTCGCGCCAGCGGGACATCGACGCCGGGCTGGACGCCATGCGAAAGGTCCTCGGCGCGGTGCACCACGGGGCGGACGGCTTCCCGGGCGCCCGCCCGTCGCTGGACGCCGTCTGCGACAACCTGGTCGAGGCGCTGATTCCCGGGCAGGCAGAGGACGACGCGGCCCTGCTCGTCGCCCGCACCCGCGCCCTGGGGCCGGACCGGATCGTCTGCTGGGACCTGCCCACCCACCCGTCGGTGGTCGCCGACGCCCGGGCCCGTACCGCCCGCCAGCTCGCGGACTGGGGCCTGGAAGACATCACCGACACGACCGAGCTGCTGGTCAGCGAGCTGGTCACGAACGCCATCCGGCACGCCCACGAACCGGTCCAGCTCCGGATCATCCTGGACGGCGTGCTGAGCTGCGAAGTCTTCGACGGCAGCAGTTCCGCACCGCAGCTGCGCCGCGCCGACCGCTACGACGAGGACGGCCGCGGCCTGATGCTGGTCGCCCAGCTCGCCGAGCGCTGGGGTACCCGGCACACCGGCACGGGCAAGATCATATGGGCGCAGCAGCCGCTGCCCCGGGCGCTGTCACACGTGAAAGCGAAGAACAGGTGAACCGAAACTTCAACTCGCGACCACCTTGGACGTAAGATCGCGCTAATCCATCCCCACCTGGGCGGGTTAGCCGCAGCGCGTCGGGTTCGGTCGCCGACTCTCGAGGAGGCGGGCCGTTGAGCAGCAGCCAGGCCGGGCCGCCCGGTGCCGGAGCGCCGCCGGGTCAGCCGATTCCCCGTGAGGCCCCGGTTGACATACGCGCGCTGGCCGAGCTGCCGAACGCCTTTGTCAGGCGGTTCGACTTCTGGGACTCCAAATACGAGTGGCGGCGGGTCTTCTCGGAGTTGCTGGGCACGTTTCTCCTGGCGCTGGTCGCCGTGGGCGGGGGCATGGTGAACGCCAGGTTCGGCGGTCACGCCATCTCGTCCACCGCGCTCGTGGTGGCGCCCGCGCTGATGGTGATGGCGATCATCCTGTTCATGGGCGCGGTCTCCGGCGCACATCTCAATCCAGCGGTCAGCTTTGCGTTCGCGCTCCGCGGCAACTTTCCGTGGCGGCGGGTCCCCGCCTATATCGTCGCGCAGTTCGCCGGGGCCGTGGCGGCCACGCTGCTGCTGTGGGCGCTGATCGGCAAGCACGGCTCCGCAGGGCTGACCCTGCCGGGACCCGGCATCCCCACGGTGACCGCGATGCTGTGGGAGGCGGTGCTGACCGTCGGCCTCGTCAGCACGATCCTCGGGACCGCATCGGGCGCGCAGCAGATCGGCCCGTTCGCCGCGATCGGGGTCGGCAGCTACATTGCGCTGGCCGGGCTGTGGGGGTCGCCGGTCAGCGGCGCGTCGATGAACCCGGCGCGCTCGCTCGGGCCTGCCCTGGTGCTCGGCGACTGGACCTCGTGGTGGGCCTACCTGGCCGGGCCGGTGGCCGGGGCGGCCATCGCGGTCGGCATCGCGTACGTCCTGCGCGGTCGTGGCGGCGGGACGCACGGCACCGAGGCGGCGCAGGGGACGCTGGGCACCCTGTGGCTGCCGACACAGATCGGCCGCCCGATGAACGTACCGGACAATCCATCCCCGAACCAGGCCAATGGGCCGCGCGGCGGCGGGGCGCAGGGCGGCGGCGGGGCGCAGGGCGGCGGC
>JASHQP010000520.1 GCA_030039095.1 Streptosporangiaceae bacterium | reverse complement strand
CCGGCGACGCCCGGCGCGCGCACCGCTACTCGCTGGCCGACTTCGGCCTGGCCACCGAGCAGGTCGACGAGCGCTTCGCCGCCCACCCCCGCGGCTGAACTCTCCACGATCGAGTCAGCGGGGAATCGCGTCAGGCCTATCAGCTGACCCGTTTCCCCAAACTGAGAGGGTTCCCCGCTATGGACGGGTGCATGCGGCCGGGCGCTGCGATTCGCGGCCAGCGGAGCCGAAGCGAATCAGCGGTCTCTGATCTCCAGGAGCACCTTGCCGCGCGGGCCGAGCACGCCATCGGCGCCGCGCAGGCAGGCGATCGCCTCCTCCCAATCACCGAGCGCGAACCTGTGCGTGATGAGGAAACCGGGTCTGACAAGGGCGGCGTTGAGCAGACTGACAACGTCACGCCAGGCGGCTGCGGTGTAGCCGAAGCTGCCCAGGATCGCCAGGTCGTTGTTCACGGCGTCGTCGACGCTCAGCGCGGCGAATTGACCGTGCGGCGGCAGGCCGAGCAGCAGCACGGTGCCGCCGCGCCGCGCAGTGCCGAATGCAACGGTGGAAGCCTGGACTGTGCCGGCGGCCTCGACGACAAGGTCGTAACCGCCGCCGACCGCGTCGGCCGAGGTCTCGAACCTGGCCGCGCCCGCCCGGGCGGCGAGCTTAGCCTGGGCCGGGCGCCGCCCGAGCAGGACGACCTCGGCCGGCGACCAGAGCCGCAGCAGGTAGACGGCCAGCAGCGCGATCGTCCCGTCCCCGATCACCAGCACCCGGCTGCCGTGCCGCGGCGCCGCTCTGGTGAGACCGCGATACACGACGGAGGCAGGCTCGGTCAGCACGGCGTCGTCGGGTGCGACGGAAGCGCCAACCGAATGCGCCAGCACGGCCGGCACTGCGACCAGGCCGACCGCGGCGCCGTCCCTGGTGAAGCCGAACTCGTCGTAGGTTTCGCACAGGTTGGTCTCACCGCGGATACATCGCGCGCAGTGCCCGCACGCGACGATGCCCTCGACGACGACGCGCTGGCCGGCCAGCGGCGAGTCACCCGCCACCAGCCCGGTCCACTCGTGTCCGAGGCTGATCGGGTAGCGGACGTAGGCGGGGTCGACCTGCCCGGCGATGATTTCCAGGTCGGTGCCGCACAAGCCAACCAGGTCCGGCTCCACCAGGATCTCGCCCGGCGCCGCGACTGGTGCGGGCCGCCTTGCCACCGCGACGTCGCCTGGCCCGCGCACCACCAGCGCGACGGTCGTGTCAGTCATGTCAGCTCCACCATGGTGGGGCTGATGTCGGCATAGCGCGGGCCGCCCAGGATCTCGCTGACCTGGTCCGCGGCCTCGCGCACCGCCTGGCCAAGCTCGCTGACCCGCCAGGCTGGCAGGTCGCCCTTGATGCCGGTCACGCTGACCGCTCCCGCGACCGCGCCATCGTGGCCGAAGATCGCGGCACCGAGGCAGAAGATACCCTCAGCGTCCTCCTCGTCGTCGATGGCGAATCCGTTGCGGCGCACGAGTTTGAGGTTGGCCAGCAGCGAGTCGACGTCGGTGATGGTGTGGCTGGTACGACGGCGCAATCCGGCCTGCGCGCACAGGTCGCGCACCTGAGCCGCCGTCATGGTAGCGAGGATTGCCTTGCCGGCCGCTGACGCGTGCGGCATCTCGCGCTGCCCGAGCGGGGTATAGAACCGGACGCTGCCCGGCCCGTCGACACGCTCGATGAAGACGGGGAAGCCGTCATCGCAGATGGCCAGCCGCGAGGTCATCTTTGTCACTTCAGCCAGCTCGACGAGCAGCGGCCGGCTCAGGTCGCCGAGCGGCAGCTGCCCGCGCGCGATGTCGCCCAGCCGGATGACCGCCGTGCCCAGGGTGTACCGGGGGCCGGGCAGCCCGTTGCGCAGCATGCCGAAGGCGATCAGCGTGCGGGCCAGTGCAAGCGTGGTGCTCTTGGAGGTGCCGAGCGTACGGGCCAGGTCGCTGAGAGTCAATCCGTCTGCGGGACCGTCGGCCACGGCTTGCATCAGCCGCATCGCGCGGGCGACGCTGCGGACGGTGTACCGCCCCGCGAGCGCGTCGCCGACCGCGCCCGGCAGCGAAACTCCCGCCGCCGCATCGGGTGCTGGTTCGCTTGGCGCCGGCCCCTCGCCGGGGGATCGCCCGTCACTGTGGTGCGCTGACGTCACGCGCCTGGCCCTTCTGAGATGTTCGGCAGCACCGAACGCCGTGTAAGGAACATGTAACGAACCTTGACACGCCCCTCATCTCAAGGTTTTGTTACCAACGTGATTCTATATCACACAACAGCGTTCGGTATCACCGAACATCGGGCACGCAGCGTGGCCCGCGCTCAGGCGGCCGCGCAGCGAATCCGTGCATGGCTGGCCGAGGGCGACCCGGAGCGCCCTGCTGGCCTGGTGCTGACGGGTCCGGCGGCGGTCGCGTGGGCGGGCGGTGGTATCGCGCCGCCGGTCGACCGGACCGCGGCGGTCGACCTGGTGTGGGCTGTCTTCACGGCGACAACCGCCGCGCTCATCACGACTCGCGTCGAGGCGGAGCGCATCACCGACGAGTATGACCCGGCCGCGCACGGTTTCGCCGAGCTGTCCGTCGTGCCCTGGCAGCACGCGGTCGCATTCGTGACCGCGGCCGAGGAGCTGGCCGGCGTCCCCGCCTCGCGCCTGGCAGCCGACGGCCATCCCGCGTTCGGGCACGACGTCAGCGACGACCTGATCGGGCTGCGGCTTGCGCTCTCCGCGCCCGAGCGTGAGGAACTTGCGAGCCTCGGCCACGACGCGGCGGCCGCGCTGCAGTCGGCCCTGGCATGCTGGCAGCCCGGCGAGCGCGACCTCGACATCCAGGCCCGGTGCGCCGCGCACCTCGAGGTCGCCGGGGCGGACGCCCCGGTGCTGATCGTCGGCGGCGACGACCGCCTGGCCCGTTACCGGCACCCGGTGGCGGCTGGCGTTCCGGTCCGCCGGACTGCAATGGCGGTGGTGGTCGCGCGGCGTGCCGGGCTGCACGTGGCGGCCACCCGGTTCGCGTCGGCAGGCCCGGTCGACCCGGCCTACACCGGCCTGCGGCGGCGGGTGCTGGCCATCGACGACGCCGTGCTGTCGGCGTGCCGCCCCGGCGCGACCTATGGCGACGCGCTTACCGCGCTCGACGCCGCCTACGCCCGGGTCGGTGCCCCCTGCGAGTGGGCCGGTCACTACCAGGGCGGGCCGATCGGCTTCGCGCAGCGCGAATTCGAGCTGGCTCCCGACCAGGATGGAGCCCGCTGGTATCGCGAGCCAGTCGCCGCCGGGCACGCGGTCGCCTGGAACCCGAGCCTGCCGGGTGGCGCGAAGACGGAGGACACCTACCTGGTGACTGACGCAGGCGGACTCGAGCTCGTGACCCGCGCGCCCGGCTGGCCCGCGGAATCTGCTGACGGCCGGCAACCGCCGCGCCCCGGTGTACTGGAGGTTGGCACGTGACGGATGGATCGCAGGCGCAGGCGGTGACGGGTGCGCGCGCGCTGGCCGACAGCGGCCTGACCGCGGAACCTGCCTCGCCCGCGAGCCCGGCGCGATTCCCCGATGATGCGCACTTCCGGGTCGAGATCCCGAGCTGCGAGGGACCGGAGGTGCTGCGTGCCGTCGTGGCGGAGGCGACGGCGCGCAGCATCACGGTTAACCGCGTGTCGCAGGGCAGCGGCGCGATGCTGCACACCGAGGCCGAGCTGGCCGAGATGGCGACGATTGCCGCCGACCATGGCATCGAGGTGTCGCTCTTCGTCGGCCCGCGGGAGGAGTGGGACATCGGCCGGGCGGCCGCCTCGGCCGATGGCGGCGTGTTCACCGGCCGGCTGCGCGGCACCCGGCAGCTGCGCTATGCCGTGGACGACATCCTGCGCGCGGCCGACCAGGGAATCCGCGGTTTCCTCATCGCCGACATCGGGCTGCTCGAGCTGGTCAGCGACATGCAGAAGGCCGGGCAGCTACCTGACGGCATCGTCTGGAAGGTGTCGGCCGTTCTGGCACCCTCCAACCCGCTGGCCTTCCGGATCCTGCAGCACCTCGGCGCCTCGACGGTCAACGTGCCCTCTGACCTGACCCTCGGCCAGGTGGCGGAAATGCGCTCGGTCAGCTCGCTGCCGATCGACCTGTACGTGGAGACGCCGGACGCCATGGGCGGCGTGGTACGCGGCCACGAGGCGGCTGACCTGATCACCGTCGCCGCCCCGATGTACGTGAAGTTCGGCCTGCGCAACTCCCGGCCGCTGTACCCGAGCGGGCTGCATCTCACCGGCGACGCGGCCGCTATAGCGCGGGAAAAGGTACGGCGTGCGCAGGTCGCGCTCGAGTGGATCGGCCGCAGTGGCCTGCCGCTCGTCCAGTCCGCTCCCGGCGCTCCCGGCCTTGGCGTACCGGAGCCCGCGCCGTGACGGGGCGGCGCGAATGAGCGGGGTCACGCTACGCAGCCGGGCGTGGCTGGACGGCGACGACGAGGTGGCGCTCGAGCACCGGGTCGCTCTAGCCAGCGCGGGCCTGCAGGTCAGCAGGTCCGGCGGGCAGCCGATCATCGGGATCGCGAATTCGGCCAGCGAACTCAACCCGTGCAACCTGCCACTGCGCGAGCTGGCCGCCGAGGTGAGGGCCGGGATCGAGGCGGCCGGGGGCGTCGGCGCCGAGTTCGGCACCATCTCGCTCGGCGAGGACCTGATGAAGCCGACCGCGATGCTGTACCGCAACCTGCTCGCGATCGAGGTCGAGGAACTGGTGCGGGCCAACCCGCTCGACGGCCTCGTCGTGCTGGCCAACTGCGACAAGAGCGTGCCCGGCGCGCTGATGGGCGCGATCAGCGCGAACATCCCGGTGATCCTGGTGACCGGAGGTGCGCGGCCGGCCGTGAGCTTCCGCGGCGAGCCGGCCGGCACCGGCACTGCGCTGTGGCGGATGTGGGACGAGCGCCGGGCGGGCCGCCTGGACGACGCGGCCTGGGAGGAGTTCGAACGGTGCCTGAGCTGCGGCCGCGGCGCCTGCAACACGATGGGCACCGCCTCCACCATGGCTATCCTGGGCGAGGCGCTTGGCCTCATGGTGCCCGGGTCCGCATCGATTCCTTCGGGCGCGAAACGCGGCCGGGCGTCCGCCCGGACGGCCGGCCGCCTCGCGGTCCACGCCGTCCTGGCCGGGCTGCGTCCGCAGTCGATCCTTTCCGCGGACTCGTTTGCCAACGCGCTGGTCGTGCTGAACGCGATCGCCGGCTCGACGAACGCGGTGATCCACCTGGCGGCGCTGGCCGGACGCGCTGGCGTGCCGTTCCGGCTGGAGGACGTTGCCGGGATCGGCGCGGCCGTCCCGGTGCTGGCTGACATCCAGCCGTCGGGCGCGGGCCTCATGGACGACTTCGACGCGGCCGGCGGCGTGCCCGCCCTGCTGCACGAGCTGACCGGGTACCTGCGGACTGGTGCTCGCACGGTGACGGGGGGCACGATCGGCGACCTGATCGCTACGGCCGGGCCGCCGTCCTCCGGCGCCATCCGCACGGCCGCCGCGCCGCTGCGCTCCGGCGGCGCGTTCGGCATCGTCCGCGGTTCGCTGGCGCCGGACGGTGCCGTCATCAAGACGCCCGCAGCCTCGCCCGAGCTGCTGAGGCACCGCGGGCCCGCGGTCGTCTTCCGTGGCTACGACGACATGCTGGCCAGGATCGACGACCCGCAGCTCGACATCACCCCGGAGTCGGTTCTGGTGCTGACGGGCTGCGGGCCGGTCGGCGTCCCCGGCATGCCGGAGTGGGGCATGATCCCGATCCCGGCCCGGCTGGTCGAGGCCGGCGTGACGGACATGGTGCGGATCTCGGACGCGCGGATGAGCGGCACCAGCTTCGGGACGGTCGTCCTGCATGCCGCGCCCGAAGGCGCGATTGGCGGGCCGCTCGGCCTGGTCGCCGACGGCGACATCATCGTCCTCGACGTTCCCGCCGGAACGCTGGATCTCGAGGTGAGCGTGCAGGAGCTCGGCCGGCGCCGTGCTGCCTGGACGCCGCCGCCAAGCCCGCACCTGCGCGGCTGGCCGGCGCTGTACGCCCGGCACGTCCTGCAGGCGCCCGACGGGTGCGACCTGGATTTCCTGCGGGCGCCGACGCCCGCACACCGAATCTTCGTGGAACCGACAGTGGGCCGCTCATGAGAGCAGCCCGGAGAAGGGAGACAGCCGTGAGGCGATGGAGAATTGGCGCAGGGATCGCTGCTGCTGCCGCGCTGCTCGCCGCCGGATGCGGCAGCAGTTCCGGCAGTTCCGGCAGCAGCAACGCACCGGTGACGCTGACGATCTGGCACAACTATGGCACCGAGCAGAACGCGACGGCTCTGCAGAACCTCGCGAAGGCGTTCCACGAGCTGCACCCCAGCATCACGGTCGACGTCGTGAGCCAGCCGGCCAGCAACTACTTCGCGCTGCTGCAGGCCAAGGCCATCTCCCGCAACGGCCCTGACCTGGCGGTGATGTGGACCGGCTTGTTCACGCTGCAGTACAAGGGCTTCCTGCAGAACCTCAAGGGCCTGGTCCCGGCGTCAGCGCTGGCCAACGTCGACCCGAACGCGCTGAAGTGGACCTCCGACAAGTTCAGCGCGGCGAACGGCCCGTACGTGATCCCGCTGGAGAATCAGTTCTACATCGGCTTCTACAACAAGGCTGACTTCGCGAAGGCGGGGGTCACCTCGGTGCCGACGGACTGGTCACAGCTCTACGCCGCGTGCTCGAAGCTGAAGAAGGCCGGCTACACGCCGATCGTCTACGGCAACGGCGGGCAGCCGCTCGGTGCCACCTTCTATCCGTGGTACGACATGAGCTACATGATGATCGGCGCCTACTCGGTGGCTCAGTGGCAGGGCCTGTACAGCGGCTCGACCCCGTGGACGTCGCCGGCCATCAGCGCGCAGCTGACCGACTGGGCCAAGCTCCACAGCTCGGGCTGCACCAACGCGGACGTGGTCACCAACACCAACAACCTCGGCCAGTTCGAGTCGGGCAAAGCCGCCATGATGGTGGACGGCACCTGGGACACCCAGAAGTTCACCAGCGCGCTCGGCTCCAAGGTGGCTGCGTTCGTGCCGCCGTTCTCCAACACCCCGATCAAGGGCGTCGTCGACTTCGCCGGAGACGGCCTGTCGATGATGAGCTACTCGCCGCACAAGAAGCAGGCGGCCGAATTCCTCACTTTCATGACCACCAAGCAGGCGGCCGCGATCATCAACGCGGCGGGCCTGATTCCGGCCATCAACGGCACCACGACCAGCAACCCGGTCAACCAGGAGATGCTGGATTTCGTCAGCAAGGACGGCATGACCGCGTATCCGATGCTGGACAACGTCGTGCAGGGCGACGTCGTCAACATCGGCTCGAAGTTCCTGCCCTCGGTGCTGAACGGCAGCGAGTCCATCTCCAAGGCGCTGCAGGCCATGCAGACCACGCTCGAGCAGTTGCCGGCGAACCAGCGCGGCAACACCTTCCCCTAACCCCGCA
>JASHQP010000519.1 GCA_030039095.1 Streptosporangiaceae bacterium | reverse complement strand
GTGCGGCGGCGGGCCTGGCGCCACCCCGCGCCCGCGAGCGACGGCTGACCCGGCCCGCCGCGGCATAAACAGGGCCGGGCCGGATGTTGACGCCCGCGTGCCGAGCCCACAGATGCAGCAGAAGATCGCAGCCCGGCTCGCGCTGCGGGCGGCCGAGGCGAGCCAGCCGGAGCCGACCCTGGCGGAGATCCGGGCCGGATACGACGGCCGCGGCGACCTCTACCCGCTGCCGGGCGACGCGACGGTCGGCCAGGCCGACGCCGGAGGGGTCCCGGCGCACTGGATCACGCTTCCCGGCACCGCAGGGCCTCGCTGGCTGCGCGGCCTGCCGCCGCTGCTGATCCAGGTCGGGGCCGCCGAGCTGCTGCTCAGCGACTCCGAGGAGCTGGCCACGTCGGCCGCGGCCGCCGGGGTGGACGTCACCACGGCGATCCGCGAGGGGGTGCCGCACGTCTACCAGGCCATGGCCGACACGCCGGAGGCGGTCGAGGCGACCGACCAGGCCGGTGGCGTTCCTGCGCGACAAGACCGGCCGGGACGGCTGACCTGGATGGTGGACCCCCCTCGCCACATACGCAGCAAGTCTGCAGTGCTGAAACTGGTCCGACTCTCGGGAAGGGGGCGGGGTGCCCTTTGGCCGGCTCGTCGTCTGGCCCGGCCATCTTGGCAACGCATCCGGTGCTGCGCAGGCGCGAGTTCATTAACCAGGTCAGCCGGGCTCCCCTGCGCCTCAGTGCGTTCAACATCGCCGGGCAGCTCAGCTGGCTCGACGTCACCGACCGGCCCGGCAGCCGCCAGGGAAGAACCGCCGCAGTGGCAATCGAGCTGAGCGCTGCGGTCAGCGGTGTGCAGGGCTAGCATTTTTTCGCCACGTCATGTGACGGTTGCGGGGAGTTTGCGGGGCAGGAGCGGTGATGGTGGCTGAGCGGGAGCTGGTTGCGCTGCTGTACCGCGCGGACTGGACGCACCTGTGCTTGTCGGGTGAGGTGAGCGGCATCGACGAGCCGTTGCTCGCAGTGATCACCCAGGTGCGGGCCGGGAATCGTGAGGCCGGCGGGCTGTTCCCGCCATTCCCGTCCGGGCCTGCCGCGGCGCCGTCGGATCCGACGAGGCTGCTGATCGCCCCGGGCAAGCGCTACCGCAAGGACAGCCCGGACGGGCAGTTCGCCAGCGGCTGCGATGGTGAGCACATCTGGCAGTGGTGGCGCCAGCCTCCTCCGGGTGAGGTGCGCCTCTCCGGCAGGCCGGAACCGCCGATTCCTGCGTTGCTGTGTCCGTCCTGGCTGCTGGACGGATATGACCTGGAGGTCGGGGAAGCGGTCTCGGCGTGCGGGCGGGATGGCGTCCATGTGGTGGCGACGGCGCGCCACGCCATGCCCGAGCCGGGCGGCGCGCCGTTCCTGCCGTTGCTGTCCTGGCCGCCGGGTCGGTTCGACCATGTCGACGTCATCGTCGACACCGGACTCGGGATCTTGCTTCGGTGCGAGCGCAGGAAAGCGGACCGCCCGGCGGAACTGATCGAGTTCCGCCGCCTGACGGTGGACCCGGGGCTTGACCCGGAGCAGTTCACGGCTCCGGCCGGGAGCATCCTCGGCGACGGAGATGGGCGCCTTTTCGGCACTCCTTTCAGCGGAACGGGGTGGGAGATCGCCAAAACGGCAGCAGGGCTGGCCGCAGGCGGGCTCGGCGCCGTGATCAGGTACTCGCCGTTCGGGCCGTTCGGGCCGCTGCGCCCGTCCCGGCCGCCGGGCGATGACGACGCCGAGGCGGCAATGCCAGATGATGATCCTTGGCCCGGCGACGCCGCGGACGGACCGCCGGTCAGCGATGAGATTCTGCATCTGCTGTACCGTGGCGGCGGGGGTGTCCCGGCGTTCACTGCCACGCTGCACCAGTGGCTCCACCCCGCCGCCCTGCTGGATGCCGTCCCGCCGTCAGCCCGCCAGGCCGGGTTCGGCGGACTCGGGTTTCTCGTCGACACGCTCGGTGCCGCAGCGCGCGAAGCAGGAGACCAGCAGACGGTCTGCCACCTGGTCAGCAGCGTCCGGATCGACGGCTGGGACACCTACCGGATCGACCGCACCTACCGCACACGGCCCCAGCGCGGCAGGGACGGACACCGCGACACCGAATGGGTGACGGTGGCCTGCGACGGGCGGCAGCGCTACCTGGTGTACGCCGACCGGGTGCGCAGCGGCCCGCCCGCACCGCCGCCAGCCGAACTCACCGGCCTCGTAGACGGTTCCTGGCTGCTGCGATGCCACCTGTCGGGCGGCAGCGCGATCACGACCGACGGCCGGTCGGCCTACCGCATCGGTGTCTCCGGATCCCGGCCCGCCTCGCCGCTGATGATGTTCTCCTTCCCCGCCATCGCCGTGCTGGACGCCGAATCCGGGCGGCTGCTGCGGCTGACCTGCTACGCCGCAGGCAAACCCGTGGCCCGCTACGAACTGCGCGACGTCACTCCCGGCGGCGATGCCAACTTCGAGGTGCCGGCCGGACTGCCGGTCGTCGAGGAATCCTCTGGCGACGGCCACCCGCCGTCGTCGCCACCGCCAGTGAATCTGGTCACGCTGGTGGCGAAGGCCGCCGGGGACGCCATCAAGCGGCGAGCCGACGACAAGATTGCCGCCACACGCGGCTTTCTCGACGCCTTGCGCGACTCCAGGCCGCCTGGACGCTGACCGGGCCCGCGCCGACCCGCCAGGCGCCAATGGAGCCGGGTCTGCTCTGCAGGGCAACGCGGCAAGCCCATTAGGCTGGAGTCGTGGTACTCGCACCCGAAGGACGGCGGCTGCTGCGGCTCGAGGCACGCAACAGCCAGACGCCGATCGAACGCAAGCCCCCGTGGATCAAGACCCGGCTGCGCACCGGGCCCGAATACACGGCGCTGAAACAGCTGGTGCAGCGCGAAGGGCTGCACACGGTCTGCGAGGAAGCGGGCTGTCCCAACATCTTCGAGTGCTGGGAGGACCGCGAGGCGACGTTCCTGATCGGCGGCGACCAGTGCACCAGGCGGTGCGACTTCTGCCAGATCGCCACCGGCAAGCCGAAGCCGCTCGACACCGACGAGCCGCGGCGGGTCGCCGAATCGGTGGCGACGATGGGGCTGCGCTACGCCACCGTGACGGGCGTGGCCAGGGACGACCTGCCCGACGGCGGCGCCTGGCTGTACGGCCAGACCTGCCGCGAGATCCACGCCGCGGTGCCCGGATGCGGGGTCGAGCTGCTGATCCCGGACTTCAACGCGGACCCGGAGCAGCTCGGCGAGGTGTTCGCCACACGGCCCGAGGTGCTGGCGCACAACATCGAGACCGTGCCACGTATCTTCCGCCGGATCCGGCCCGGGTTCCGCTATGAGCGCTCGCTCGAGGTGCTGAGCCGGGCCCGCGAGGCCGGGCTGATCACGAAGTCCAACCTGATCCTCGGCATGGGTGAGGAACGCGCCGAGATCAGCGCGGCAATGGCCGACCTGCGCGGGGTCGGCTGCGACCTGCTCACGATCACGCAGTACCTTCGGCCGTCGGTGCGGCATCACCCGGTCGACCGATGGGTGCCTCCCGAGGAGTTCGATGAGCTCGGCGAGGAGGCCAGGCAGCTGGGCTTCGCCGGGGTGATGGCCGGGCCGCTGGTGCGCTCGTCCTACCGCGCGGGGCGGCTGTACCGGCAGGCCGTGAGCCGCCAGGCGTCGGCGTAGCCGCGCGGTCAAAGGATTCCGGCTCCGCGTAGGGGTCCGGTGGTTTTCGTCCCCCCGTGCCAGCACAGTATCCTCACCAGCATGGTGAACAAGGCGTCAGGTGCGGCGTCAAAGAAAAATAAGCGGGATCCGGCGGATCCGGCCTCGATGGGCCGGATCAAGCAGATCCGCATGGTTGCCGGGCTCATCCGGAAGGCCGACCCGAAGGCCATTCCGATCGTCCTGGGTCTCGGAATCGGGATCATCGCGATCGTCGTTATCGTCGCGGTGGTCACCGGCCTGTGGTTCCTCATCCCGTTCGGCGTGCTGGCCGGGGTCACCGCGGCTATGGTCTTGTTCGGGCGGTACGCGCAGTCGGCGCAGTACTCGGCTCTGGCCGGGCAGCCGGGCGCGGCAGCGGCCATCCTGCAGAGCATGCGGGGCAACTGGACCGTGACGCCGGCGATTGCCGCCAACCGGAACATGGACGTGGTGCACCGGACCGTCGGCAAGCCCGGCGTGGTCCTGGTGGGCGAGGGCTCACCCAGCCGGCTGCCCTCCCTGCTGGCCGCGGAGAAGAAGCGGGTCGCGCGGATCACCTTCGACGAACTGCCGATCTACACGATCCAGGTCGGCGACGAGGAAGGCCAGATTCCGATCCGGAAGCTGCAGCGCCACCTCATGAAGATGCCGCGCAACCTCAAGGGCCCGGCGATCGCGGACCTGAACTACCGGCTGAAGGCGCTGCCGCAGTCGCTGCAGATGCCCAAGGGCCCGATGCCCAAGACCGGCCGGATGCCGAAGGCCCCGCGGCCAAAGTTCCGCTGAGCCCGGATCAGCTGAGCCCGGATCAGCTGAGCCCGGTTCCGCAGAGCCCGAACCCGCGCAGCCTCCCGGCTCAGATCCGGATCACGATCGTGCCGGCCGCCTTGTCATGCAGCCCGCGCAGGTCGGCGTCGAGCACCAGCGGCGGCACCACCAGCAGGAACAAGATCGTCCTGATGAAGGAGCGGTAGAAGCCGACCGGCTGGCCGTCCAGCCTGGCCACCCGCATGCCCAGCAGCCGCTTGCCCACAGTGAAGCCGGTCAGCGCGGTCAGCAGCCAGATCTCGGCCGCGAAGATCGCCAGGGTCAGGTACTGCACGCTGGCCTGGGTCTTGTCGCCATACACGGCCAGGGCTATCAGGGCGGCGATCACCCAGTCGATCATCAGCGAACCCAGCCGCCTGGCCACCCCGGCCACGGACCTCGGGCCGGACCGTGGCAGCCCGAACCGCTGGCCCGGGTACTCGCTCACGACCCCGGCCGGCCGGTCCTGCGCCTGCGCCTGCTTGCCGCCGCGAGGCTCGCCGCCGGCTGTCTTGGCACCGGCTGTCTTGGCACCGGCTGTCTTGGCACCGGCGGGCTTGCCGCCGGCGGGCTTGCCGCCGGCCGTCTTGCCTGCCGCTGGCTTCCCCGCCACCTGTCGCTCCGCCACGCACCCAAGGTACCGCCCGCCCGGCGTTACCGGCTTAGCCGCCCTGCGGCCCGTGCCGGCGCTTGATCTGCGACGCATCCGCGCCGGAGCCGCCGACGAAGTGCATCGGGTCGCCGGAGCCGAGATCGGCGACGCCCGCGCTCTCCAGCGCGCCGATCGCCGGTCAGCCCGGGCTGGTCCAGGCTTTCCTCGACCAGGCCGAGGATCCAGCGGAGCCGGCCGGCGTCACCCATGGATCCATCCTCGCCGAGGCTGCGCGCCCTGGCCTGATCGTGCTTGCTGTGTTTCCGCAGGCCTTCCCCAGCCCGTAACATGGGCGAAACACGGGGGATACGGCTCGGAAATCGCGAGCGCCTAACGTCACAGCAGCGCCCGGACGCGGGCGTGCTTTCAGCCTGTCAGCGGCCAAGGGAGAGCGATGTTCACCAGCGGCGATGAGGTATTGCGGTTCATCGAGGACGAGGGGGTGGAATTCGTCGATGTCCGGTTTTGCGACCTTCCGGGCACGGTTCAGCACTTCACCGTCCCCGCTGAATCCTTCGGCGAAGGGGTCTTCAGCGACGGCCTGATGTTCGACGGCTCGTCGATCCGAGGCTTCCAGCAGATTCACGAATCGGACATGCTGCTGCTGCCAGACGCGACCACCGCCGTCGTCGACCCGTTCCGCAGGCACAAGACGCTCAACCTCACGTTCTTCGTGCACGATCCGCTCACCGGCGAGCCGTACACCCGCGACCCGCGCAACATCGCCCGCAAGGCCGAGGACTACCTGCGCGGCAGCGGCATCGGTGACACCGCGTTCTTCGGGCCCGAGGCCGAGTTCTACATCTTCGACTCGGCCCGCTTCGAGACCAGCCCGAACGCCGGCTACTACTTCCTCGACTCGGTCGAGGGCGCCTGGAACACCGGCCGCGACGAGCCGGGCGGCAACCTGGCCTACAAGCCGCCCTACAAGGGCGGGTACTTCCCGGTGCCGCCGACCGACCACTACACCGACCTGCGCTCGGAGATGGTCAAGGCGCTGATCGCGTGCGGCATCACCGTGGAGATGCAGCACCACGAGGTGGGCACCGCGGGCCAGGCCGAGATCGACGTCAAGTTCGACAGCCTGCTGCACTCCGCCGACAAGGTCATGCTCTACAAGTACGTGGTGAAGAGCGTGGCCAGGGCTGCGGGCAAGACCGTGACGTTCATGCCGAAGCCGCTGTTCGGCGACAACGGCTCCGGCATGCACTGCCACCAGAGCCTGTGGAAGGACGGCGCGCCGCTGTTCTACGACGAGGTCGGCTACGCCGGCCTGTCGGACATCGGCCGCTACTACGTCGGCGGGCTGCTCAAGCACGCCCCGTCGCTGCTGGCGTTCACCAACCCGACCGTGAACTCCTACCACCGGCTGGTCCCCGGCTTCGAGGCGCCGGTCAACCTTGTGTACTCGCAGCGCAACCGGTCGGCGTGCGTGCGGATCCCGATCACCGGCCCCAGCCCGAAGGCCAAGCGGCTCGAGTTCCGGGTCCCGGACCCGTCCTGCAACCCGTACCTGGCGTTCGCGGCCATGCTGCTGGCCGGCCTGGACGGGATCAAGAACAAGATCGAGCCGCCGGAGCCGGTGGACAAGGACCTGTACGAGCTGCCACCGGACGAGGCCCAGTCGATTCCGCAGGTGCCCGGGTCGCTGGACACCGTGCTCGACACGCTGGAGGCCGACCACGACTTCCTGCTCGAGGGCGGCGTCTTCACCCAGGACCTGATCGAGACCTGGCTGGACTACAAGCGGTCCAACGAGATCGACCCGATCCGGCTGCGCCCGCACCCGCACGAGTTCGAGCTCTACTTCGACGCGTAGCGAGGGCGCGTAGCCAGACGGGGCCGCCAGGGCTCAGGCGGCCGCTCTTGCGCGGGCCCGGTACCGGGCCGGCAATGAGGCAGTTCCTGCGCGCCCACCAGGACTACGGGATCACCCGGTCGTTCGTGGCGCCGCCCATCGTGCTGGCGGCCGAGGTGGCGCACTACAAGCAGATCCGGCGGCTCGAGGTGATCGACGAGATCCCCAAGTCGGCCGCGGGCAAGATCCTGCGCCGGGTGCTCCGCGATTCCGCCACGACCTGAGATCGGTTCCGCCGCCCGGCCAGCCCAGGCTCGGCTCAGGGCGACGTATGCAGGCTGTTGTTGTAGACGCGCAGCTGCATCGTGGCCAGGTCGAGCAGCGGGGTCTCGAGCCCGTGGTCGGCGCCACGGCGGGCCAGGTCGGCCAGGACCTGCTCGACCTCGGTGGGCCGCCCCTCGGCCACGTCGCGCGACAGCGACGCGTTGACCCGCGACCCGGCCTGGGTGACGATCTTCGTCGTGCTGGCGAGCGCATCGCCGGGAACCGGGTATCCCGCGGCGGCCGCGACCGCGCTCGCCTCGGCCAGGATGGCCGGGCCCAGGTCACGCCCGCCGGGAACGGCCACGATGTCGCCGACGGTGCCGCGCATCAGGCTGGTCATCGCGCCGATCGTCGCGATGAACGCCCACTTCTGCCACATCCGCGCGATGATCTCGTCGCTGATGCTGGCGTCGAACCCGGCCCCGGAGAGCTGGTCGCAGGCGTCCTGCACCCGCGCGGTGCGGGCGCCGTCCTGCGCGCCGATCGTCATGCTCGCAGACGGGCTGAACTGGACCACGTCGCCGTCGTCGTTGAGCTGGACGGCAACCACGACCACCCCGCCGAGCACGGCCTGCTCGCCGAACCGCTTGCTGAGCACCGGCAGGTGAGCCATTCCGTTCAGGAACGGCACCACCGTGGTCCGCGGCCCGACGGCCGGCGCGACGTCCGCGATGGCCGCCTCCAGCGCGACCGCCTTGACCGACAGCAGCACGATCTCCGCGTGCGCGGTCAGGTCGCCGGCCGTGACCACGTCAGGCCACACCGGCTGCCCGGCGCCGGCTCCCGCACCCGGGCCCACGATCCGCAGCCCGCGCTTGCGCAGCTGCTCGGCGCGGTGCGGGCGGACCAGGAACGTGACGTCCCGGCCGGCCTGCGCCAGCCGTGCCCCGAAAAAGCCGCCGGTGGCGCCCGCCCCGACAACGAGGATCGCCATGCTCCCCCGCCTCCTCCCCCGTCCCGCCGACGAAGCCCAATCTAGCGAGATCGCGAGCCGCCGTTCGGGAGGGCACGCTGACCGCGCCGGGCCGCAAAGCACGCATGCCAATACAGAGCGTCACCGCCTTGGCCGATTCACCTGAAGAAAGGCGTCTACCCGTGATTGACTGATCACATTAAGTAACGCTGCCAGCAGGGGACTGGATGGACTGAATGCTGGCCCGGACACCGGGGGCTCGTCATGACTTCCGCACGTGATCAGGCAGAGACCGCATCGCAGGCAAACGACGCCGCGAACCTGAGGGCCGCCAGCGCCTTACCGCCGATGACGCCCGAGACGGCGCTGCAACTGGCCGCGATACTGGCCCCGCACCTCACCGCGATGCGGGCGGTGACCGCCGGCACGGCGTACGAGGAGTGCGATCCCGCCTCCAAGATCTTCGTCGCCGGGATGCTCGACCGCCTGTCCGCATAGCGCGGGTGGGCGCCGAAGGGCACGCACACAAGGGCAGAGGCCGGTCCCGCGGGGGCCGGCCTCTTCGCTTTGCCACCCAAGATTGCGGTCACAGGCAGCCAGCGGCCCGAGTGAGCGGGCGATTGCAAGAGTAGCGAGTTACGGCAGGGGCGACAGTGCAAATTGTTGACTTACGGAGGGAAACGGCACGGCGGGCGGCGCGGTGCCCGGGCGCCCTCGTCACACGTCGAACTCGCCGTCCATCACGCCAGCGGTGAACGCGCGCCACTCGTCCGGGGTGAAGATCAGCGCAGGCCCGTCGGGGTTGCTCCCGTCCCGCATCGCGATCACGTGGTCGCTGCCTTCCTTGGAGCCGGCGACGACGGCCACCTCGATGCAGGAGCCGTCCTCCCCGCCGTCATGGGAGGGCCTGCGCCACACAGCACCGGTCAGGTCCATGTCGTGTTCGCCTCGCTTGTCCGGGTTGACACCCACCCTCTGGTACGGATACTAATTTCGTCCCCGGGCACCGTGCTGCCCGGATGGGGGAACGCGCAGCGGGGGCGACGGGCAGGCAAGGACGGGCAGCGCCTCCGGGCGCGCGGCAACCGAGCGGGGAACACAGTGAGCGAGCTACCCACGGTTCCTGGCGGCCTCGCCGCGGGCTCGCAGATAGCCGGCTACACGATCGAGGAGCAGATCGGGCGCGGCGGGATGGCGGTCGTCTACCGCGCGTCGGACACCCGGCTCAGCCGGCGCGTGGCGCTGAAGATCCTGGCACCCGAGCTCGCCAGCGACGCCGGGTACCGGCAGCGGTTCCTCAGGGAGATGCGCGCAGCCGCCGCCGTCGACCACCCGAACATCGTCCCGGTCTTCGACGCGGGCGAGGCCGACGGGGCCCTGTACATCGCCATGCGCTACGTCGACGGGTGGGACGTGCGCACGATCATCGAGAACGAGCCCCGGCTGCCCGCCGGCCGGGTCGTCCGGCTGATCACCCAGGCCGCGTCCGCGCTCGACGCGGCGCACGCACGCGGCCTGGTGCACCGCGACGTCAAGCCCGGCAACATGCTCATCGGCCGGGATCACCCCGACCACCTCTACCTGTCCGACTTCGGGCTCAGCAAGCAGCGCGTCTCGTCGGTTCCGCTGACGCTGACCGGCCAGTTCATGGGCACGCTCGACTACATGGCGCCGGAGCAGATCGAGGGCCATCCGCTCGACGGGCGCGCCGACCTCTACGCGCTGGCCTGCACCACGTTCGAGATGCTCGCCGGGCAGCCGCCGTTCCAGCGCGACCAGGGCATGGCGGTGATGTGGGCCCAGGTGAACGCCCCCGTGCCGTCGCTGCACGCGCTGCGCTCCGACCTCCCGCCAGCGGTCGACCAGGTGATGGCGACCGCGCTGGCGAAGACGCCGGGCGCGCGCTACCCCTCCTGCACGGCGTTTGCCGGCGCGCT
>JASHQP010000518.1 GCA_030039095.1 Streptosporangiaceae bacterium | reverse complement strand
GCTACGCCAAGCGGACCAAGACCGACCTGTACCGTGCCCAGCGGCGCGGCGGCAAGGGGGTTCGCGGCGCCCAGCTCCGCGCCGACGACATCGTCGAGCACTTCTTCGTCAGCTCGACCCACAACTGGATCTTGTTCTTCACGAACAAGGGCCGGGTGTACCGTGCCAAGGCATACGAGCTGCCCGAGGCGGCGCGCGACGCCCGCGGCCAGCACGTCGCGAACCTGCTCGCGTTCCAGCCCGACGAGCGGATCGCCGAGGTGCTGGCGCTGCCCGACTACACGGTGGCCCCGTACCTGGTCATCGCGACCTCGTCCGGGCTGGTCAAGAAGACAAAGCTGTCGGAGTACGACTCGCCCAGATCCGGCGGCATCATCGCGATCAACCTGCGTCAGGACGACGAGGTAATCGGCGCCCGGCTGGTCTCGGCCGAGGAGGACCTCCTCCTGGTCAGCAAGAACGCCCAGGCGATCAGGTTCCACGCCACCGACGAGGCGATGCGCCCGATGGGCCGCGCCACCTCGGGCGTGATCGGCATGCGCTTTAGTGATGGCGACCGCCTGCTGGGTATGCATGTGGTGCGGGACGGCGCCGACGTGCTGGTCGCCACCGGCGGCGGGTACGCCAAGCGCACCCCGGCCGACCAGTACCCCGTGCAGGGCCGCGGCGGCCACGGGGTGCTCACCGCCAGGATCGTCGAGGCCCGCGGGGAGCTCGTCGGCGCGCTGATGGTGCGTCCGGACGACGAGGTCTTCGCGATCACGTCGGCCGGCGGGGTGATCAGGACGGCCGCGTCCGAGATCAAGCAGTCCGGCCGGCAGACGATGGGAGTACGGCTGGTGAACCTGGCCTCCGGGCAGAGCCTGGTGGCCATAGCGCGTAACGAGGAGTCACTCGACGGAGGCAACGGTGCCGGCGTGGCGGAGGACGGTGACGAAACTGGTACCGGGGGTGACCAGGAGTGACGGATAATCACGGGGATGACGAACCGCCGCGGAGCGAGCGGATATCTGCGAGCCTTCAATCGCAACGTGAAGGGGATTTGCAGCGTCACATAGATGTTGCCGGGGACACCGACAGCGAAGCCGAACGGAACGCACAACGGCCATATGGGGATAACCTCATGGGAGGCAACGTTCCGGAGGAGGACGGGGTGGATCACCGCGTAGAGCCAAAGCTGTGGCTCACCGACGGATCGGACGGGGCTCCAGAGAGCCCTGAACCGGTGCCGCCGGCCGCAGCCGACGCATCAGGCGACGCCAGCTCGCTGCCGGACCTGCCGCTGCCTGCCAGCTCGAACGGCACGGCCGGCCAGGACATCCCGTACCCGGGACAGGACGTTCCGTATACCGGTCAGCAGGTAGCGTTCGACCCCACCGCCACGGCGGCCGAGCCCGCAGAGCAGGGCAACTCGTTCGGTTCTCCCAACGCGCCGGACCCGTACGGACTGCCTGGTTCGGAGGGCCACCTGCCTGGCGACGGATTCAGGGTTCCGCCGTATCAGGCACAGGTCCAGGCCCCGGAGGCAGGCTCGCCGACGGCGCCGCCGTATCCCGCCCAGGTGCCGCCGGCGCCTTCTGCAGGGATGGCAGCCAAGGTCGCCGCGCCGTTCGCTGCGCTGACACGGCCAAAGACCAAGAAGCCGCCCCGCTCTTCCCGGCCGGCACCACCACCGCCCGGTCCGGCCGCAGTGAAGGAACGGGCCGCCGCTGCCAGCAGGACCGGGACCGTGCCGAGGGGGACGGCCCCCACGCGGCGGGCCCAGCTGGTTCTGGCCAGGATCGAGCCCTGGTCGGTGATGAAGTTCAGCTTCATGGTGTCGCTCGTCGGCTGGGTCATCCTGTTCGTCGCCGTTGCGGCCCTGTACTACGTGCTGAGCAAGCTCGGCGTGTTCCACTCGATCCAGTCGACGATCACGGACGTGACCTCGAGCAAGGGATCGGCCGGGGCCGACTCCAATGGCCAGTGGTTCTCCGCCTCGCGGATTCTGGGCTACACCATGCTGGTGGGAGCCGTGAACGTTGTCCTGATCACCGCCCTCGCCACCGTCGGTGCCGTGGTCTACAACCTGGTCACGTACCTGGCCGGCGGCATCGAGGTCACGCTCAAGGAAACCGACTGAGCATGGAGCCCGAGCTTGCGGTAACCTAGCCCGGCGTGCCCGTGATCTACGGTTGATCCGGGTGCCCCCCGGGCGTGTAGCTCAGTCGGTTAGAGCGCTTCCCTGATAAGGAAGAGGCCGGAAGTTCAAGTCTTCCCACGCCCACCCAGCTCACAGAGGGTCCGGCCCTAGAAAGACTGCCCACCGGGCCCTACGGTGGCTAGGGCCTAAGCCCTAGGGAAACGATGGCTAGCCCTCTCCAGGCAACGCACCCTTGGCGGCGCGCACTGCTCTGCGCCGTGCGGATCTGGTGCCTCTCTCGGCCTTCAGCCACTCTCGGTAGGTAGCCCGAGTGAGGGGTGGCTGCCACAGACTGCCGTAGAGCATCATTGCCTTCTTGCGAAGCCTCCTGGCGCGCCACCGGTGGAAGATTGAAAACCGCGGATGCCACAATGCATCCCCGACCAGGCGGGCCGATTCGTTAGAGAGCCAGACCGACGCCAGGACAGCGTCACGATTATCCAGGCTTAGCGCTAGCGATATCGGTGGCGTGACAGGCGTTGTCAAACGGTGACTCGCCTGAAATATCTGGTCGTGTACGGCTGTAACAGACCGCGGCGTTCCTGCAATCATGGACGCCGCTATCAGCTCGGCGAAGGCCTTTGAGTCATAGGGCGTTCCCTCAGCGAGAGAACCAGTGTGCCGACCGACTTCAATCTTCTGCAAGCACGTCAACGCGCTCGACCGAGCCACGCGTCGCTCGCGGCTGTGGCCGCCGTAAGTGCTAA
>JASHQP010000517.1 GCA_030039095.1 Streptosporangiaceae bacterium | reverse complement strand
TCCCGGCATAGTCGGCGGCCTGCCGGCCGGCGGCGGCGGGGTGGCGGGGGCCCGGTCGCTGCGCCGCATGGCCCGCGCGGTGACGGCGAACCGCAAGGCCACCGCCGGCATCCTGCTGCTGCTGCTGTTCTGCCTGGTGGCCGCGTTCCCCGGGGTCATCGCGCACGACAACCCCAACGCCGAGATCTACCCGCGCTCGCTCGGCTCCCCGTCCGCCGCGCACCTGCTCGGCACCACGAGCTTCGGCCAGGACATGTGGGCCCAGGTGATCTACGGCACCCGCCCGGTGCTGCTGATCGCGTTCGGAGTCGGGCTCGGCGCCACGTTCCTCGCGATGCTGATCGGCGTCGCCGCCGCCTACCTCGGCGGGGTCTGGGACGGCGCGCTCAGCCTGTTCATCGACGTGCTGCTGGTCATCCCGGCGTTCCCGCTGCTGATCATCATCGGCAGCTACCTGCACGGGGCGACCACCGGCGTGATGATCGCGGTCGTCACGGCGGTCTCGTGGTCCTATACGGCCCGCCAGCTGCGCGCCCAGGCGCTCTCGCTGCGCGGCCGCGACTTCCTCGAGGCGGCGCGCGTGCGCGGCGAGCGGGCGCTGTACATCATCGTCGTGGAGATCATCCCCACGATGACGTCGCTGCTGGTGGCCAGCTTCCTGACCAACGCGCTGTACGCGGTGCTGTTCTCTTCCAGCCTGGAGTTCATCGGGCTCGGCGACCCGAACCAGGTCAGCTGGGGCACGATGCTCTACTGGGCGGAGAACAACGAGGCGTTCCAGACCGGCCTGCCCTTGTGGATCATCGTGCCCGGCCTGTGCATCGTCGCCCTCGGCGCCGCGTTCGCGCTGCTCAACTACGCGTTCGACGAGATCGGGAACCCGGCCCTGCGGCCGGTCCGGAGCATGCGGGGGAAGCGTGTCAAGCGGCTCAGCTAACGAGCCGGTGCTGGTCGTTCGCGACCTGTCCGCCGAATACGTGATGGAACGCGGCATCGTCGCCGCGGTCGACAAGATCAGCTTCGACCTGGATCCGGGCGAGTTCCTCGGCATCGTCGGCGAGTCCGGCTGCGGAAAGTCCACGCTGCTGTTTGCCATCGCCCAGCTACTCGCGCCGCCTGCGCGCGTGAGCGGGGGCAGCGTCACGTTCAAGGGCGCAAACATGGTGGGGCTGACCGACAAGGAACTCGCAACGGTCCGGTGGAAGAACCTCTCCGTGGTGATGCAGAGCGCGATGAACGCGCTGAACCCGGTGAAGTCGATCGGCGCGCAGTTCAAGGACGCGATGCGGGCGCACGGCGTGACGGACAAGGCGCACATCGCCGAGCGGTCGGCCGAGGTGCTGCGCATGGTCGGCATCGACCCCGTCCACCTGAAGAGCTACCCGCATCAGCTGTCCGGCGGCATGCGGCAGCGGTCCATGATCGCGATGGCGATGCTGTTCACCCCCGACCTGGTGATCATGGACGAGCCCACGTCCGCGCTCGACGTGGTGGCGCAGCGCTCGCTGATGGTCCAGATCAAGGAACTGCAGGACCAGCTCGGCTTCGCCGTCATCTTCGTCACCCACGACATGTCGCTGGTCAGCCACTTCTCCGACCGGCTGATGGTGATGTACGCGGGCCAGGTCGCGGAGTTCGGGCACACCCGCAAGGTGTTCGACGCGCCGCAGCACCCCTACACGATCGGCCTGATGGAGGCCTTCCCCTCGATCAGGGGTCCCCGGGTGCCGCTCACCGGCATCCCCGGCAGCCCGCCGAACCTGGCCAGGCCGCCGCTGGGCTGCCGGTTCGCCCCGCGCTGCCCCAAGGTCATGGCCCGGTGCCAGGAGGAAGAGCCCCCGCTGTACCAGGTCAACGGCACGCTGGTCCGCTGCTTCCTGCACGCGGACAGCGGAGTGGGGACGGGAGAGATGGAGTGAGGCATTGACCGAGGAAATGCCAGATGCGAGGGCCGGCTGGAGGTCGGCCCGAGCAGATGGCAGGGGGGCTCCGGGGGGCGAAGCCCTCCGGTCTGGGGGCCCGGGGGTTACCCCCCGGGATGACACCGCCATCCTGCGGACCGAGGGGCTGACGAAGCACTTCAGGATCGGCGGGACGTTCTCCCGGCGCACCCTGCACGCCGTGGACGACGTCAGCATCTCGATCGGCGAGCGGCAGATCGTCGCGCTGGCCGGGGAGAGCGGCAGCGGCAAGAGCACGCTCGCCCGGCTGCTGGCCCGGCTCTACAAGCCGACCAGCGGCGAGATCTTCTACCAGGGCAAGCCGCTGTCCGCGGCGCGCTCCCGGGCCGACCTGCTGCGCTACCGGGGCGACGTGCCGATGGTGTTCCAGGACCCGTTCGCCTCGATCAACCCGGTCTTCCGGGTGTCACACGGCATGCTGCGCTGCCTGAAGCTGCACCGCCCCGAGCTCTCCGCTGACCAGCGCCGCGAGGAAGCGGAGCGGGTGTTCGAGGCCGTCGGGCTGACGCCAGCGGCCGAGGTGCTGCAGCGGTTCCCGCACGAGCTGTCCGGTGGCCAGCGCCAGCGGGTGGGTTTCGCCCAGGCGCTGGCGCTGCGGCCGAAGCTGATCCTGGCCGACGAGCCGGTCTCCATGCTCGACGTGTCGATCCGCATCGGCCTGCTCAACCTGATGACCCAGCTGCGCGACGAGCAGGGCGTATCGATCCTGTACATCACGCACGACATCGCCAGTGCCCGGTACGTCGCCGACCGGCTGGTCGTGATGTACGCGGCGCGGATCGCCGAGCAGGGCCCGTCCGAGGAGGTGCTGGCCAGCCCGCGGCACCCCTACACGCAGCTGCTGCTGTCGGCCGTGCCCGACCCGCGGGCCCGGCTGACGATCGGCGCCGAGACCGACCGCGGCGAGCCGCCGAAGGTCATCGATCCCGCGCCGGGCTGCCGGTTCCGCTGGCGCTGCCCGCTGGCGATCGACGAGTGCAGCCAGGTGACGCCCGAGCTCAGCGAGCTCGCCCCCGATCACGACGCGGCCTGCCACGTGGCCCGTTCCGGCGCGGAAGTGAAGGCATTCGGTTGACGTCCCCCACCGAGGCGAAGGCAAGGAATCCCAGATGAAGCTTGCGGTCATCGGCGGCGGGTCCACGTACACCCCCGAGCTCGTCGACGGCGTGGCCAGGCTGGCCAACGACGTTAAGGTCACCGAGCTCGTCCTGGTCGACCCCGATCAGGCGCGGCTGGACGTGGTCGGCCCGGTCTCGGAAAGGATCATGCGGCGTTACGGGCACCCGGCGCGGCTGCGCTGGACCTCCAGCCTGGACGACGGCCTCGACGGCGCCGCCGCCGTGCTGCTGCAGCTTCGGGTCGGCGGCCAGGCGGCCCGCCAGCGTGACGAGACCTGGCCGCAGGACTACGGGTGCATCGGCCAGGAGACCACCGGGGCCGGCGGCCTGGCCAAGGCGCTGCGCACGGTGCCCGTGGTGCTCGACATCGCCGAGCGCGCCCGCCAGCGGGCCCTGGCAGACGCCTGGATCATCGACTTCACCAATCCGGTCGGGATCGTCACCAGGGCGCTGCTCGACGCCGGCCACCGCGCGATCGGCCTGTGCAACGTGGCCATCGGGTTCCAGCGGCGGTTCGCCGAGATGCTCGGCGTGGAGCCGGAGCGGGTCGAGCTCGACCACGTCGGCCTCAACCACCTCACGTGGGAGCGCGCCGCCGTCGTGGACGGCGCCGACGTCCTGCCCGCCCTGATCGCCGCGCACGGTGACGAGATAGCGCTGCGCACCGGGCTGCCGCTGTCCGCCATGGCCCAGATGGCGGCCGTCCCCTCGTACTACCTGCACTACTACTACGCCCACGACGCCGCCGTGGCCGAGCAGCGCGGCCGCCCGACCCGCGCCGAGGAGGTCGCCGAGATCGAGCGAGAGCTGCTGCGGCTCTACGCCGACCCGGCCCTCGACCGCAAGCCGGAGCTGCTGACCCACCGCGGCGGCGCCTACTACTCCGAGGCGGCGGTGGCGCTGCTCGCCTCGCTGGTCAGCGACACCGGGGACCGGCAGGTGGTGAACGTGCGCAACGTCGGAACCCTGCCGTTCCTCGACGACGACGCGGTGATCGAGGTCGCGGCCACGGTGGGCGCCGGGGGTGCCGAGCCGGTGCCGGTGGCACCGCTCGAGCCGCTGATGCGCGGCCTCGTCGCGCACGTGTCGGCCTACGAGGACCTTGCGGTCGGCGCGGCGCTGCGGGGCGGGGCCGACCGGGTCCGCGCCGCGCTGCTCGCGCATCCGCTGGTCGGCCAGTACGACGTGGCCGACCAGCTCACCGACCGGCTGATCGCCGAGAACGCGCGGTACCTGCCCTGGGCGGGCGGGTCACCGGAGACCGCAGCGGCGGGGGGACGGTGAGCGGGGAGCCGCTGCCCGCGGTGCTTGCGGTCGACGGCGGCAACAGCAAGACCGACGTGATACTGGTCGCCGCCGACGGCACGCTGCTGGGCAGCGCGCGGGGCCCGGGGATGACCGGGGCGATGCTGCTCACCGACACGATCGGCGTGCTCGACTCCGCGGCGCGCCTCGCGGCCGAGCAGGCCGGCCTGCGCCCGGCGGGTTCCGGTGGCCTGGTCGCCCGGCACCTGTCGGCCTGTGTGGCCAACGCCGACCTGCCCGAGGAGGAGGAGCAGCTGGCCGAGGCGGTGCGCGCGGAGGGCTGGAGCGACACGGTCGAGGTCGCCAACGACACGTTCGCGGTGCTGCGGGCTGGCCTGGACGACGTGGGCCCGCACTGGGGCGTGGGCGTCACCTGCGGCGCCGGCATCAACTGCGTGGGCGTGGCTCCGGACGGGCGGACCAGCAGGTTCCTGTCCTTCGGGCCGCTGAGCGGCGACTGGGGCGGCGGGCACACCCTGGGCACGCAGGCCGTCTTCTCCGCCATCCGCGCCGAGGACGGCCGTGGCCCCCAGACGGCGCTGCGCGAAGCCGTGGCTGCTCATTTCGGCACACAGAGCATGTGGGACGCCGCGATCGCATTCCACACCGGGACGCTGACCTGGGAGGCGCTGCTCGGCCTGGTGCCGGTCCTGTTCGAGGCGGCGGAAGCCGGGGACGCGGTCGCGCAGGATCTGGTCTTCAGGCAGGCCGGCGAGGTGTGCCTGATGGTGCTCAGCGCGATGCGCCGCCTTGACGTGACCGGCCAGCCGGTGCCTGTGGCCCTCGGCGGCGGAGTGCTGGCCGCGCGCGACCCGCTGCTCACCTCCGAGATCACCAAGCGGCTCGCGGACGAGTGTCCGCTGGCGGAGCCCCGCATCGTCGACGTCCCGCCGGTGGCCGGGGCGGCGCTGCTCGGCCTGGACCGCATCGGTGCCCCGCCAGCCGCGCA
>JASHQP010000516.1 GCA_030039095.1 Streptosporangiaceae bacterium | reverse complement strand
ACCGGCGCCGCCGGGAACCCGCCCGCGCGTCCCGCGTGTCCCGGGCGGGCGGCGATGGCGCTTCTGGGGCCAGCCCGGCCGGCACGGACGGCGGATCGCGGCGATCGCAGCCCTCGTTGTGGCCGTGGTGATTGCCGGGACGGTTTCCTCGTACTTCTGGGTGGGCTCCAAGCTGCACCGGTCGGTGGTGCTGCCCGCGTTCTCCGGGCAGTCGGCCGGACAGAACTGGCTGATCGCGGGTTCGGACGGCCGCGACGGCCTCACCGGGCAGGAGATCCGCGCCCTGCACGTGGGGTTCGACTTTGGCACGGACAATTCCGATTCGCTGATGCTGCTGCACATCGGCGGCGGTCGGCCGGTGCTGATCAGCATCCCCCGCGACTCCTACGTCCCGATTCCCGGGTACGGCGACAACAAGATCAACGCCGCGCTCGGCCTGGGCGGCCCGCCGCTGCTGGTGAAGACCGTCGAGACCGTCACCGGCCTGCGCATCGACCACTTCGTGGAAATCGGCTTCCTCGGCCTGGTCAACGTCGTCGACGAGGTCGGCGGCGTGAGCATCTGCCTGAAGACGGCGCTGCACGACGTCGACTCCGGCGCCAACCTCAGGGCGGGCTGCCAGACGCTGGACGGAGCGCAGGCGCTGGCGTTCGTCCGGGACCGGCACTCCTTCGCCGACGAGGACCTGCAGCGGATGCAGGATCAGCGGGCGTTCCTCGAGGCGCTGCTGCACAAGGCGACCAGCCCGAGCGTCTTCCTCGACCCGTTCACCGCCCTGCCGTTCGCTTCCAGTTCGGCAAGCTCGATCACCGTCGACCAGGGCACGACCCTGTACAGCCTCGTCAAGCTGGCGTTCGCGCTGCGCGACCCGCTGACCGGCACGGTCCCGATCGCCAACCCGAACTACTTCACCGCGAACGCGGGTGACGCCGTGCAGTGGAACCGCACCGAGGCCCTGGCGCTGTTCGGCGCGCTGCAGAACAACCAGCCCGTGCCGAAAGGCCTGCTCAGCGGCACGAAGGTCGGCTGACCCCCGCCCGCGGTGCCGGCCGTTGCGCGGTTGCGCCCGTCGTGCCCTACCCTTGTCAGGTGCGCCGGGGCACCTTCTGACGACGGATCAGCTGCTCAATCGCCGCTATGCTTAGGTGGTCTCGCCACACCTGCTCGCAAAACCGCAGGTAGACAACTCAACACAAGCGCTCGTAGCTCAACGGATAGAGCATCTGACTACGGATCAGAAGGTTGGGGGTTCGAGTCCCTCCGAGCGCGCCGCCGCCGCCACCCGGTCAAACAGCTTCCAGTGCCCCTCGGAGACGACTTCGACGGCGCCGTCGATCACCTTGATGGCGGTCTGGTCGTCGATTGCGTAGCCCGGAACCGGCACGGTGGCGGCCCATTTTTCCGCGCCGGCCATGGAGTTTTCCGGCATGTTCTCGTGATCCAGGTGCGGGAACATCGAGAAGTCAACGAGCCCCAGCGCTTCGTCGCCGCCGGCGGGCGGCTTCCAGTGCGCGAAGCCCTCGCCGATGTTGGGGCCCATCGCCATGCTCCCGCCGCTCACTCCCACGTAGACGACCTCGCGCAGCGACGGCAAGAGGTCCGCCAGCCCGGACTGGCGCATCCAGTGAGACAGATACAAGGCGTCACCGCCCCCCACGAGCAGCGCGTCGGTCTCCTGGACCATGGGGACCCAGTGCTCCTCACCGATGCTGGGCAGCGCGGTGAGCTCGAGCACTCCCAGGGACTTCCAGCCCAGTTCGCACATGGGGGTGCGGGCTCGCCCGGCGATGAACCGCCATGCCGCGCTGGGACCGCCCTCCGGGTGCCCGTACGACGCGGTGGGAATGCAGAGGGCGCTGGATTCGGCAATCGGCTTGCCCAGAAGGCCGGTCAGCGCGTTGTGGATGCTCGTGTTCTTGATGCCGGCGGACGTGAGCAGAAGCTTCATCGTGCCTTCCCTTGGGGTGAGGGAACGCGGCCGTCGCGTTCGTCAGGGCAGACCGTGCGAGGGCCCGGAACTAATCGGATGATCACGGCATGCCTCGCCTCACGGCATCCCTGCCATCCCGCGGCCCGACCTCGATGAGCTTCTTCGCAGGTGTCGTGGTGCTCTCGTTGAGGAGCATGCGCTTCCGGACGGCAGGAACTGGTGCCATCTGGGGCCAGCCGACAGCCCGGCATGGTTCTGAGGAGAAGGTCTCGTCAGTTGCCTCGTTGTTTTGTGAGGGGTGGATGAGACCGGATACGCTCGAAGGGAAGGGGAGTAGTCCTTCGTCGGCTGGCCGACATACCGGCGTGCAGAAGCGCCCGGCCGCCGGGCCACGGTAGGTAAGTGGTGGACGAGACCTTCGGCTGATGAGCACATCCGGCCGGAGCGTCTCGCATGACCCGGCCGGGTTGACGACCGGAGGAACCCCTCTTGCCGTACCTCGCAGTGATCGGGACCGCGTTCGCCCTCGCGTTCCTGGCCGAGCTCCCGGACAAGTCGATGTTCGCATCGCTGGTCCTCGGCACCCGCTACCGGGCGTCGTGGGTGTGGGCCGGGGCGGCTGCCGCATTCGCTGTCCACATGGCCATCGCCGTTACCGCCGGACGGCTGCTGGCCCTGCTCCCGCACCGCGCGGTCGACGCGGTGGTCGCCTGCCTGTTCCTCGCCGGATCGGGCTACCTGTTGGTGACCAGCTTCCGCCCCGAGCACCGCGACGGAGCGGACGCCGCCCGGCTGGGCGCTCCCGCCGCATCGTTCTGGCGGGTCGCCGGGACAAGCTTCGGCGTGGTGTTCCTCGCCGAATGGGGTGACATCACGCAGCTGACCACCGCCAACCTGGCCGCCAGGTACGATCCCGTGCTGGTGTTCGCCGGGGCAACGCTGGGCCTGTGGGCGGTCGCGGCCGTGGCGGTCAGCGTCGGCGCCAAGAGCCTGGGACTGATCCCGATGACCTGGGTCAGCCGGATCACCGCGACCATCCTGCTCGGCCTCGGCATCTATACCGCCGTGCTGGCGATTCGCGGGTGACCGGCTGCAACGATCCACGTGGAACAAGGGGCGAGAGACGGAGGCAGATGAGCGGCCACGAGCTGATCCGCGTGCACGGCGCGCGTCAGAACAACCTCAAGGACGTCAGCGTCGAGATCCCGAAGCGCCGGCTGACGGTGTTCACCGGCGTCTCCGGCTCGGGCAAGAGCTCGCTGGTGTTCGACACGATCGCCGCGGAGTCGCAGCGGCTGATCAACGAGACCTACAGCACCTTCGTTCAGGGCTTCATGCCCACGCTGGCGCGGCCCGACGTCGACGTGCTCGAGGGGCTGACCACCGCGATCATCGTCGACCAGCAGCGGATGGGCGGCGACGTGCGCTCCACGGTCGGCACCGCCACCGACGCGAATGCGATGCTGCGCATCCTGTTCAGCCGGCTCGGCAAGCCGCATATCGGCTCCGCCCAGGCGTTCTCCTTCAACGTCGCCTCGATCAGCGGGGCTGGCGCGGTCAGGTTCGAGCGGGCCGGGAAGACCGTGAAGGAGCGGCGCAGCTTCAGCATCACCGGCGGCATGTGCCCGCGCTGTGAGGGCCGGGGCGCGGTCTCCGATCTCGACCTCACCCAGCTCTTCGACGACTCCAAGTCGCTGTCCGAGGGTGCGATCACCGTCCCCGGCTACAAGGGGGGCGGCTGGAACTCGCGGCTCTACATGGAGTCGGGCTTCGTCGATCCGGACAAGCCGATCCGCAAGTACACCAAGAAGGAGCTGCACGACTTCCTTTACCGCGAGCCGACCAGGATGAAGATCGCGGGCATCAACATGACCTACGAGGGGCTGACCGTGCGGATCCAGCGGTCGATGCTGGACAAGGACAAGGAGTCGCTGCAGCCGCACATCCGGGAGTTCGTGGACCGGGCCGTCGCCTTCTCCGCGTGCCCCGAGTGCGGCGGCACCCGGCTCAGCGAGGCCGCCCGCTCGTCCCGGATCAACGGCGTCAACATCGCCGATGCCTGCGCGATGCAGATCAGCGACCTGGCCGAATGGGTCGGCGGCCTGCGCGAGCCGTCGGTGGCACCACTGCTCGCCGCGCTCGGGCAGAGCCTCGACTCGTTCGTGGAGATCGGCCTGGGCTACCTCAGCCTCGACCGTCCGTCCGGCACGCTCTCCGGCGGCGAGGCGCAGCGCACCAAGATGGTGCGCCAGCTCGGGTCGTCGCTGACCGATGTCACCTATGTGCTCGACGAGCCGACGATCGGGCTGCACCCGCACGACATCCGGCGCATGAACGACCTGCTGCTGCGGCTGCGCGACAAGGGGAACACCGTGCTCGTCGTGGAGCACAAGCCCGAGGTGATCGCGATCGGCGATCACGTCGTCGACCTCGGCCCCGGTGCCGGCGCCGCCGGCGGCGAGGTCGTGTTCGAGGGCACCCTCGACGGGCTGCGGGCCAGCGGCTCGGTGACCGGCCGGCATCTGGACGACCGGGCCGGGCTGAAGCCGTCGGTGCGGGCGCCGTCGGGCGCGCTGGAGGTGCGCGGCGCCAGCACCCACAACCTGCAGGACGTCGATGTCGACATACCGCTCGGCGTGCTGGTCGTGGTGACCGGCGTGGCCGGGTCGGGCAAGAGCTCGCTGATCGGCGGCTCGGTCTCTGGCCGCGAGGGCGTGGTATCCATCGACCAGGCCCCGATCCGCGGTTCACGACGCAGCAATCCTGCGACGTACACGGGGCTCTTGGACCCGATCCGCAACGCGTTCGCCAGGGCCAATGACGTGAAGCCGGCCCTGTTCAGCGCCAACTCCGAAGGCGCGTGCCCGACCTGCAACGGCGCCGGCGTCATCTACACCGACCTGGCCATGATGGCCGGCGTGGCCACGACCTGCGAGCAGTGCGAGGGGAAGCGGTTCGACGCGTCGGTGCTGGACTACCACCTGGGCGGCAAGGACATCAGTGAGGTGCTCGCGATGCCGGTGACGCAGGCCCGGGAGTTCTTCCGCGCTGGCGAGGCCGGCATCCCGGCCGCGCGCGCCATCCTCGACCGGCTGGCCGACGTCGGGCTCGGCTACCTCACCCTCGGCCAGCCGCTCACGACGCTGTCCGGCGGCGAGCGGCAGCGGCTCGTGCTGGCCACCCACCTGGGCGAAAAGGGCGGTGTCTACGTGCTCGACGAGCCGACCTCCGGCCTGCATCTGGCCGACGTGGAGCAACTGCTCTCCCTGCTGGACCGGATCGTCGACTCCGGCAAGTCGGTCATCGTCATCGAGCATCACCAGGCGGTCATGGCGCACGCCGACTGGATCATCGACCTCGGCCCCGGCGCCGGCCACGACGGCGGCCGGGTCGTCTTCGAGGGCGCACCCGCCGACCTCGTCGCCGCGCGATCCACCCTCACCGGCGAGCACCTCGCTGCCTACGTCAGCACCTCGGCAGGGAGCAGCAGGGCCTGACGACCACCGCGCCCACGCCGGGCGGGCGCCGCAGCGATCACGGCCCGGGCGGGCTGGTGGTGACGATCGCCGTCTGCGGCAGCAGCCCGCGAAAGCCCGGGGATCCTCGGCACATCGCGTCGGCCTGCCGCCTCACGCAGGCGGCGTGCGGCGCCGCCGGGGCCTGGGCTGGCTTGCCCGCGCCGGCTC
>JASHQP010000515.1 GCA_030039095.1 Streptosporangiaceae bacterium | reverse complement strand
GTGCTGTCCCCGCCGTCCTGCTCAACGCCTGCCGAAACCCCTGATCTGTTCGCGTATGCCCTGTGGGTTGTCGTCGTGCAGCAGGACGAGGGCGTTGCCCTTGTCGTCGTTCAGTCGGGCATGCCACTGGCCCCCGATGAGAGAGGACCAGGCCTTCCAGCCGGGGAACTCGTCAGCGATCTTCTGGGCCTCCGGCGTGTAGTCGATCTGCTGCGTCATGGTCTGGCCCTCTCCCGTCTCCGATGGCCAGCACCCTGACCCCTTCGCTGGCGGACGTCGGGCTCTTCTGTCGTCAAGGTGCTGGCCAATTGAAAGGGTACACCTAGGTACGCGAGGGAATACCCAGACGAACGAGGGAGCGCCTGACGGGGGGGAGGCTGCCCCCGTGCTCAACCACGACTCGCCTGTGCCGCTGCATGTCCAGTTGGCTGACGAGCTCCGCAGGCAGATCGAGAACGGCACCTTGACGGGTAGGGTGCCGAGCATCCTCACGCTTGCGCAGCAGTACGAGATCGCGCACAACACGGTGGCCAGGGCCATGAGCACGCTGAAGGCCGAAGGGCTGATCGAAGCAGCCAGAGGCAAGGGCTATTACGTGGTGGAGAAGTAGCCAGCAGCGCCCGCACGTTGGTTCGACATCCTCGGCGGGGCCCGCGGCATCAGGCTGGCCTGGGATGCCCCGCTCGATGCGCCGGGGCGTCAGTAGCCGACGCGGTACACCTGGCCGGTCTGGCGGCCGTGCACCGACTTGACGTAGGCGCGCGCCGCCTCGGCGGTGGCGACCGGCTTGTGCCCGGGGAAGTACTCGCCGTACGCGTCCCAGGCCTCCTCGAACACGGTGGCGCTGACCGCGTTGATCCGCTGCCCGCGTGGCAGTTCTATGGCGGCCGCGCGGACGAACGCGTCGAGCCCGCCGTTGACGACGCTGGCAACGGCGCCGGTGACGACCGGGTCGCAGGCCAGAACGCCGCTGACGAGCGTGAAGCTGCCGCCGTCGCTGACGTGATCGATCCCCTGGCGGACGAGCTCGATCTGCCCGAGCAGCTTGTCGGTGAGCCCGGCGAGGTAGTCCTCACGGGCGAGCTCACCGAGCGGCTTGAACGGCGTGACGCCCGCGGCGCACGCGACGGCGTCGACCTCGCCGAGGCTGCCGTACAGCGCGGCGATGCTGGCCGGGTCGGTCAGGTCGACGGGGTGCTCGCCGGTCCGCGAGGCGGTGATCAGGTCGGCGTTGACGGCGAGCGCCTCGGCAACGGCGCGGCCGAGCGTGCCGGTGGCGCCGATCAGCAGAATTCTCACGCAGGTCTCCGTCCAGCTGGGCTCGCGCCGAGACTACTGCCTGCCGCCCGCCGGCTGACGGCGGCCCGCACGTCGTCCGGTAGCGTCCACCGTGTGCCTGACGTCTTCTTCGAGCCGGCCGGAACGGGTTCGTTCGTGGCAACTCCGGCCACCGCGGGACCCTGGAGTGCGGCGGCCCAGCACGGCGGCCCGCCGTCCGCGCTCGCCGCACGGGCGCTGGAACTGCACGAGCCGGACCCGGGCCAGCGCCTGGCCAGGGTCGCCGTGGACATCCTGCGGCCGGTGCCGCTCGGGAAGATCACGGTCAGGGCCAGGACGGTCCGGCCGGGACGGAGGGTCGCCCTGGTCGAGGCCGTCCTCGAGGCCGACGGGCAGGAGGTCCTGCACGCCCGTGGCTGGCGGCTAGCGATCCCGGACGGCGAGGTCCCGATCGTCGCGGCGGGCCCGGCGCCGCCGGACATCCCGGCCGAGCACCCGCTGGCGGCGTTTCCCGGCGGGCACATGAGCGGGTACCTGCGCAACATCGACTGGCGCTACGTTGCGGGCGGCGGCTTCGACACGCCGGGCCCGGCCGTGGTCTGGGCCCGCCCGAAGATCCCGCTGATCGCGGACGAAGACCTGTCCCCGATGTGCCGTGCCCTGCTGCTCGCCGACTCGGGCAGCGGGGTCAGCGCCACCCTCGACCCGCTGAAGTTCCTGTTCATCAACACCGACCTCACGGTGATCCTGCCACGCGACCCGGCCGGCGAGTGGCTGCTGCTGGACGCGGCCGCCGTGATCGGGGAACAGGGCACCGGCATGGCCGAGACCGCCCTGTCCGACGTGTACGCGCGATGCGGGACAGCGGTGCAGACCCTGCTGGTGGCGCCGCGCCAGCCGCCGAGCGGCGGCGGCTAGCGCGGCGGGATCATGACCGCGTTGCTCACCGATCGGCCGTGAGACGCGGTGGGCAGGAGGACCACCCGGTACCGGCGCTGCATGAGCCGGGAACGCAGCGTGAACCGGGCCTGCCTGGCGCCGTTCAGCGTGGCCATCTGCACGTTCATCCAGCGCTTCCCGGCCTGGACCTGCAGCACGACGGTGTTGCCGGGATCCGCGAGCGGGCTGCGGGCGGTGATCGCCGGGGTCATCCCGCCGGAGCCGCTGAACGTGGCCGACACCGGCGGCATGACGATGACCAGCACCGGCTTGCTCATCGCGGCGCCCGGGCCGCTGACCCGGAACGCGGCGTTCACCCTCACGTCCGGGGCGGTGATCACCGCGCTGCCGCTGGCACCCGTCGTCGCGGTTCCGGCTTGCCGCCAGGCCTTGCGGCCCGCTTCCCGTTCGAGGAGGCTGACGTCTGCGCCTGAGACGTCGCCAGACTTGTCCGTCAGCTGGGCGGTGAACGTGTCGCTGTGGCCGGCGACGATGCGGCCGCTGGCGGCAGTGACGGACAGCCTGGCCGGCCCGGTCAGGGACACCGGGCCGGAACTGCCCGGCTGGGCCGAGGCCGACGCCGACGGCACGGGCTGGTGCGAGGGGCCGTGGCCGTGGGTTTTCCCGGGCGCACGGGATGCGGCCGCGTTCGGCGCCGCGTGGTGCGCGGATGGCACGCCCGCGAACCCGAGCACGTGGTAGGCCGCCTGCTGCAGCGGCGAGGGCAGCGCCTCGGTGTAGGCCGCCACGGCGAACCCGGCGGC
>JASHQP010000514.1 GCA_030039095.1 Streptosporangiaceae bacterium | reverse complement strand
ACGGTGAGCGCCGCGCCGCTGATCTGGCTCTGCGCCGCGGCGCTCGCGCTCGGCGCGGCGGGCCTGGCCGGCCTGCGCCGCCGCGACATCGGCTGACCGGCCCATTGCTGCATTTTGCATACAGTCGCCTATATGCTGGCGGTGTCAGAACCGATGTCCAGGGAGCTTTCAGCGTGGCCGAGACGGTGGCCGACGGTGCGGCGGGCGCCGGGGACAGCGGGGGCACCGCGCCGGGCCTGATCCGGCCGGTCGCGCGGCCGGTGCCGCTGCGGCAGTCCGTGTACGAGGCACTCGTCGAGCTGATCGTGGCCGGTGCCCTGCGGCCGGGCCAGCACCTGGTGGAGTCCGAGCTTGCCCGGCAGCTCGGTGTCAGCAGGCAGCCGGTGCGTGAGGCGCTGCACCGGCTGGAGGCCGAAGGCTGGATCGACCTGTGGCCGAGCCGGGGTGCCTTCGTGCACGTGCCCACCGGCACGGAAGTCGACCAGCTGCTCGACGTGCGCGAGCTGCTCGACGGCGCGGCCGCCCGGCTCGCGGCCCGGGCGGCGACCCCCGAGGCAGTGGCGGTGCTGCGCGAGGTCTGGCAGCAGGGAGTGGCCGCGATGGACAGCGGCGACGTGACCAAGACCGTGGCGGCCAACAACGACTTCCACGCCGCCGTGGCCGAGATCGCGGGCAACGCCGTGCTCGCGCAGCTCGCCGAGATCGTAGGCCGGCGGGTGCGCTGGTACTACCGGAAGGTGGCCCCGGCCCGCGGCCACGAGTCGTGGGCCGAGCACGCCGACCTGATCGCGGCGATCGAGGCGGGCGACGAGGAGAAGGCGTCCGACCTGGCGCGCGCGCACACCGAGCGCACCAGGGCTGCTTATCACGGCTGAGGCTACGGCGGGAGTCGCCGGAGACGGTCAGAAGGGCTGTGCCCAGGGGCGGCCTGCCAGCACCACGAGGTGCAGCGCGATCAGCGTGTCCTCGAGACTGGTGATCGCGCTGCTGGTGCCCGTGCGGACCTCCGCGCGCACCAGTTCGGAGGTCGCGCCGGCGAGCGCGTAATAGGCGGGATACGGGACCGCGGGCCAGCCAGGGTGGTCGCGGCGGGCCCTTTCGTGCCAGGCGCGGTTCATCCGCGCGTAGCCGTGCAGCGCGGCCTCGGACTGCCGGGCCGCCCTCGGCCCGGCCGCGGGCATCTCGATGAAGAAGGCGCGGGCGAACGTCGGTTCCTCGGCAAGGAAGCCAAGGTATGCCGCGATGCTGGCTCGCAGCGTCGCCTCGTGGCTCGCGCCGGGGGGCAGCCGCCGGGAGGCGGTCACGACCCGGTCGGCCATCAGCAGGCCGCCCTGCCGGGTGGCGGCGAGGAAGCAGTCCTCCTTGTCGGCGAAGTGGGCGTAGAACGCGGCTCGCGATACCCGGGCCCCGCGGACGATGTCCGCGACCGTGACGTTGCGGAATCCGGTCCGGCCCACTGCTGCGATCACCGATCGCAGCAGGCGCTCTCGCTGAGCCCCGCGCACCGCCGTCAGCGGCAGGCCGCTGCGGCCCCGAGGCAGACCGGGCTCACCTTCGTGAGTCCGTGCAAGAACACCCTCTTGTCTCACAGCGGCCACACCCATACGATAGCCACATCCTAAAAGTACGTGATCGTACTTCTGTGGTGTGGTGGGGGGTCGTTAGCGGGTCCGCCTGTCGACGCCCCTAGGCACCGGGGCGGAGGAGGACCGTATGACGACTGCAACAGACGTGTCCACCGGCAGGGGTGGCATGTCGTTCCTGTGGCGCCGGCAGCTCGACAGCTACCCCGACACCGGCCCGCGGATCTTCTATCTGGCGCTGACGGTCCTGGCGACGATCACGCTGTACTACGAGCTGTACGTCGGCGGGTCGGTGTCCACGCTGATCCTGGCCAACCTGCACATGAGCTTCACGTTCTTCGTGATCACGCTGGCGTTCGGCGCCCTCATCGGCGCGTTCGGCTCGCTGTTCGCCGGGCTCGCCGACCGCTACGGCCGTGCCAATCTGGTGGTGTTCGGGCTGCTGTTCACCGGGGTCTTCGTGGGCTTCATCATGCCGGCCGCCACGAACAAGTGGGCCTACACCATCGAGGGCTTCGTCGTCGGGTTCGTTGAGGGCATGTGCCTGGTGGCCACACCCGCGCTGATCCGCGACTTCTCTCCGCAGCTCGGCCGGGGCACCGCGATGGGCTTCTGGACCAGCGGCCCGGTTGTTGGCAGCCTGATCGTCGCGGTCGTGGGGACCAATACCATTCCGGCCGTCGTCAACGACACGCGGTTCTGGACCCACGAGTACCGCATCTGCGGCATCGCTGGCCTCGTCGTGTTCCTGATCACCCTGTTCGGGCTGCGGGAGCTGTCGCCGAGGCTGCGCGACCAGCTGATGGTGACCATGCGCGACCGCGCGCTGATCGAGGCCAAGGCCAAGGGCCTGAACGTCGAGTCGATGCTGAAGAACCCGTTCCGCCAGCTGCTCAAGGTCGACGTGGTGGTGTCCTCGCTGGCGATCTCGATCTTCCTGCTCATCTACTACTCGGCAGTGGCCTTCCTGGTGATCTACATGGTCTTTGTGTTCGGCTTCAGCGTGAAGGACGCCAACGGGCTGGGCAACTGGGAGTGGGGCTTCAATATCGTGGCGGTGATCCTGATCGGGTTCTTGTCCGATCGGTTGCGGGTGCGGAAGCCGTTCATGGTCGTCGGCGGGGCAGCGGCTGCCGTGATGACCGTGGTGTTCCTGCTTCAGTTCGGCCACCACCCCAGCTACTACACGATGGCGATCATCGTTGCGGCGCTGTCGTTCTGCCTCGGCGTGGCCTACGTCCCGTGGATGGCCAGCTTTACGGAGACCGTGGAGGCGCGCAACCCCGCACTGACCGCCACCGGCCTGGCCATCTGGGGCTTGATCATCCGGATCGTGGTGTTCGTCTCCTACCTGATCATCCCGCTCATCATCACGTCGGTCACTCCGCTGGTCAGCTACGGTGCCACCGTGTCCGGGTACGCGACCACCTACAAGAGCGAGATCGCGTTCGCCACGACGCACGCGAACGTCGTCGCCGCCGCGCAGAAGGTCCCCGCCTCGGTCCTCGCCACCGCGCAGAAGATCCCCGCCTCGGTCATCGCCACCGCGACGGCGGACGCCACGCAGCTCGCGAACGCGGCGAAGTTCGCGCCCGAGCTGGCCGTGATCGAGGCCAACCCGGCGCTGTTCGCCAAGCTGGCCACGTATAAGAACCCGGCGACGATCCCGCCGAGCCTCGTCGCCCAGGCCGTCAAGGCCGCAGGCGGCGGCGCCAAGGGCCAGGCGGTCCTGTCCACGATCGACGCCAACAGCGCCGCGATCTCTGGCGTCATCGCGGTCGCCCCGGCGCTCGCGACCGTCAAGCCGTATGCGGCGGACCTGCAGACAATCGCCCCGTACTCGGCTGAGCTGAAGCTCATGAGCCCGTACGGCGCGCAGCTCACCGCGCTGTCCAAGGTGCCGCCGGGGGTGTTCCCGTACCTGAAGGCCCACGGCGGCGCGGTGACGAAGGCCGCGGCCGGTATCGCCGGCCAGTGGCGCATCTGGTGGTGGGTGTGCTTCGGCGGGATGATCTTCTTCCTGCTCAGCATTCCGCTGCTGCGGGGCCGCTGGCGGCCGCGCGACGCCAAGCGGGACGAGCAGGAGCACGAGGCGATGGTGCAGGCCGAGCTGGCCAAGCTCAACGCCTCCTGACGCACCGCCGGTCCTGCGGGAGCCCAGTCCGGCTCCCGCAGGACCATGCCCGGCGGCGGGTTCTGCGCGGCTGCGGCCGCGGGTCCGGCGGCGGGTTACTGCGCGGCTCCGGGGCCCGCTGCGGGCTGTGGGTGGATCGTCTCGTGCGCGGCCAGCATCGCCACGTACTTCGCGATCCGCCTGGCGCGGGTCTCCGGCCGCTTCGCGTCGCTGATCCGGTACAGGATCGCGTACCTGTTCGCGCTCGACAGCGTGGCGAAAAACGCGGCTGCGGCCTCGTTCCGGGCGAGTTCCGCCGCCAGGTCCTCGGGCACGTCCATCACCCGTTGCCCCTTGTATGCGGCGTCCCAGCGGCCGTCGGCCTTGGCCAGCTCGACCTCGCGCAGGCCGGCGGGCCGCATCAGCCCTGCCTCGATCAGCTGCGCGGCCTTCTCGGTGTTGATCTTCGACCAGCGGCTTCCCGCCCTGCGCGGGCCGAAGCGCTGCAGCCAGTACCGGTCGTCAAGGCGGCCCTTCTGGCCGTCGATCCAGCCGTAGCACAGCGCCACGGCCAGCGCGTCCGGATAGGAGACACCCGGGGCCCCGGAGCTCTTCCTCGGGATCTCGAGCCAGATCCCGGGAGACGTGACGTGCTGCTCCGCCAGCCAGGACTCCCAGGCGGCCTGGTCGGCGAAGCCAAGAACGGGAAGATCGCTCGGCGGCATGCGGTTAGTGAAGCATAGGGCTCCGACAGCGGGGTAGACGCTGGCCCTGAGATAGTTAGTTGCAGACCAGCAAATTAAGAGAAGGCGAAGGGTGCTGGGCGTATGGAACAGGCGGAGCTGAGCCGCGGGCGCCGCATGCTGGTGCTGGCGATCTGCTGCATGAGCCTGTTCATCGTCGGCATCGACGTCACGATCGTGAACGTCGCGCTGCCGTCCATCCAGCGCGACCTGCACGCCTCGGTCTCCGGGCTGCAGTGGACCGTGGACGCCTACTCGATCGTGGTCGCCAGCTTCCTGATGCTGTCCGGCTCGACCGGGGACCGGATCGGCCGGCGGAAAATCTTCCAGCTGGGCCTCGGCCTGTTCACGCTCGGCTCGCTGGCCTGCAGCCTGGCCCCCGGCCTCGGCCTGCTCGTGGCGTTCCGTGCGGTGCAGGCGCTCGGCGGGTCCATGCTCAACCCGGTGGCGATGTCGATCATCACGAACACCTTCACCGACCCGGCCGAGCGGGCTCGCGCGATCGGGCTGTGGGGAGCGGTGTTCGGCGCCAGCATGGCGCTCGGCCCGATCGTCGGGGGCGCGCTGGTCACGTCCGCCGGCTGGCGCGGGATCTTCTGGGTCAACATCCCGGTCGGGGTTGCCGCGATCGTCCTCACCGCGCTCTTCGTGCCCGAGTCCCGCGCGGCCCGGGCTCGCCGGGTGGATCCGGTAGGCCAGGTGCTGATCATCGCGCTGCTCGCGTCGCTGACCTACGGGATCATCGAGGGCCCGGGGAGCGGCTGGGCCTCGGCCAAGATCCTCGCCTGCTTCGGGGCCGCCGCCGTTGCGCTCGCCTGCCTGGTCGCATACGAGCCGCGGCGCGACGAGCCCTTGCTCGACCTGCGGTTCTTCCGCAGCGCGCCGTTCTCGGGGGCGACGGCGATCGCGGTCTGCGCGTTCGCCGCCCTCGGCGCGTTCCTGTTCCTGAACACCCTGTACCTGCAGGACGTGCGCGGCCTCTCGGCGCTGGAGGCCGGCCTGTACACGCTGCCAATGGCGATGATGACCGTGCTGCTCGCACCGTTGTGCGGCCGCATCGTCGCGTCCAGGGGGCCGCGGCTGCCGCTGATCGTGGCGGGCATCGCCCTGACCGCGGGCGGGATCATGCTGACCCGGATCACCCGGGACACGTCGGTTGGCTATCTCATCGCGAGCTATGTGGTCTTCGGCACCGGCGGCGGCATGGTGAACGCCCCGATCACGAACACCGCGGTCTCGGGCATGCCCAGATCCCAGGCCGGGGTCGCCGCCGGCGTCGCGTCGACCAGCCGCCAGGTCGGCGCCACCCTGGGCGTGGCCGTTGGCGGCTCCGCCGTGCTCTCGGCCCTGCACGGGTCGCTGCGACTGGGCTTTGTCGACGCCAGCCGGGTGGGCTGGTGGATCATTGCGGGGTGCGGCGCGGCGATCCTGCTCATTGGCCTGGCCACGAGCGGCCGCTGGGCCCGGAGCACCGCGGAGCGCACCGCCGCCACCCTCATGCCCTCCGGGCCGCGGGTGCCGGTGTCAACACCGTCGAGCTGAGACCGGCGTGGGCCCGCCCGGGGCTCAGCCGCTGGCGGCCGACGCCGCCACGACGGCGAACACCGCGCCCTGGTTGTCGGCCAGCACGGCCATCCGCCCATACGGGGTGTCCCATGCGGGCCGGACCACACTGCCGCCCAGTTCCTGGGCCCTGGCGACAGCAGCGTCCGCGTCTGTCACGCCGAAGTAGGTGGACCAGGAGGCGGGGACCTCCGGGGGGAAGTTGGGATCGAGCTCACCGATGCCGCCAACCGGGCTGCCGCCGAGGTCGGCCGTTGCGTAGTTGAAGCCCTCCGAGCTCATGTCGCCGTACTCGTAGCCGAACACCGCCTGGTAGAAGGCCTTGTTTCCGGCGAAGTCGCGGCTCATGTTCTCGTTCCAGGTGAGCGAGCCCGGCTCGTTGGCGCGCTGAACGCCGCTGTGCGCACGAGCCTGCCAGATGCCGAAGAACGCACCACCCGGGTCGGTGGCGATGGCCATCTTGCCCACGTCCATGACGTCCATCGGCTCCATCACGACCTGGCCGCCGGCTTCCCTGATCTTGCGCACGGTCTCGTCGGCGTCGGCGGTGGCGATGTACGTGGTCCACGCGGGCGGGGCCTCGGCCGGCCCCATCTTCGGGCCGATGCCCGCAACCGGCCTGCCGTCCCGCACGGCCATGCAGTACCCGCCGGACTCCGGCGGGCCCTCCTGGATGTCCCAGCCGAACAGCCCGCCGTAGAAGGCCCTGGCCTTGCCGATGTCTTCTACCCCGAGATCGACCCAGCACGGAGTGCCCGGCGGCCATGCGGTGTCGCGAGTAACCATTCGAATCCCCCCAAGGACTCTGTCTCGTTAAGTACACGTTTTGGTGATGAGTCGCTTACGAAGCGTATATCAACGGGATCGGCCGTTCGGTCTATCGGCGAATTGGGACATTGACGGCCCCGGCCGCGATCTCCGCATCGCCGGAAGCCGCCGTGAAGGTGCTGCCCGGCGCCGGCGCCCACGGTGCAGCCCGGTATACAGGCACAGCGTGACAACCTTAGCGTGGCGTGTGCCGTCTCTCCTTACTGGGCACGGAACGGGCAGCGGCCGGGCCGGCCGCGGGCGACAGGCTCACGGAGGGGCATGGACAGGACACAGCTCTGGGTGCGGTTTGGCATCGCGATCGTGGCGATGGCCCTGGCCGTCGCGCTCGCGGTGAGCGCCGTCGCCGGGCGCTTCCCGCTGTGGCTGCGTTCCGCGCCCGGCCCGGCCGCGTCGTCCCCCGCGCCGTCGCCGCGTCCCACCGGGTTCCCGAGCGCATCGCCGTCGCCCAGCCCCGGGCCCGCGCTGCCCGCGCTGTCGCTGCGTCAGCTGGCAGGCCAGCGGGTGATCTACAGCTACGGCGGCCTCACGCCCCCCGCCTCGCTGCTGCGGCTGATCCGGCACGGCGACGCCGCCGGGGTGATCTTCTTCAGCCAGAACGTCTCCAGCACTGCGCAGCTCACCAGCGTCGTCGCGGAGCTCGAGAAGGCCGACGCCAGCCCGCTGAACCCGGTGCGCGCGCCGCTGCTGCTGATGACCGACCAGGAGGGCGGCCAGGTCCGCCGGGTGCCCGGCGCACCGCTGCTCTCCGAGCTGCAGATCGGAGAGTCCGCACACCCGCAGGCGGCCGCCACGAACGCGGGCGCCAGCGCCGCGCAGAACCTGCGGGGCATCGGCATCAACGTCAATCTGGCTCCGGTGCTGGACGTCTACCGGCAGCCAGGCGACTTCGACGACCAGTTCCAGCGCTCCTACAGCATGAACCCGGCCGTGGTGGGTGAGCTCGGCGCCGACTTCATCACCGCGCAGCAGCGCGGGGGTGTCGCGGCCACGGCGAAGCACTTCCCCGGGCTCGGAGCCGCGGCGCAGCCGCAGGACACCGACAAGGTCCCGGTCACGCTCAACCTGCCGCTGGCCACGATCCGGGACACCGACGAGCTGCCCTACAAGGCGGCCATCGCCGCCGGCGTCCGGCTCGTCATGGTGTCCTGGGCGGTGTACCCGGCGCTCGACCCCGGCCGGCCCGCCGGCCTGTCGGCGACGATCGTCAACGGCGAGCTTCGGCAGCGGCTCGGGTTCAAGGGCGTGACGATCACCGATGCCCTCGAGGCGGGTGCGCTGCGCGCGTTCGGCTCGTATCAGAACCGGGCGCTGCTGGCGGCCGAGGCCGGGATGGACCTCATCCTCTGCTCGGTGCAGAACGTCACCGAGGGCGAGCAGGCCACGGCGGGCCTCGAGGAGGGCTACCGCGACGGCAGCCTGGGCAAGCAGGCGTTCACGACAGCCCTGCAGCGCGTGCTGGCGCTGCGGGAGAGCGTGCCCGGCTGACCCGCCGGCGCCCGGCCGGACGTCACGACCCCGCGTCGGCCGGCTCCGAGCGCAGTGTGATCAAGGCGAGCAGCGCAGCGGCGAGGGCCAGCCCAGCCGACAGGTAGAGCACGGCGCGCAATCCGTCGTGGAACGCCGTGTTGGCGACGCCGCTCAGCTCCTGGAGCAGCTTCTCGAGGCCGGGCGGCAGGCCCTTCGGCTCGGAGAGATTGCCGGTCTCGATGGCGGTAAAGACAAAGCCCCGGTAAATGGCCGGCACGTGCAGGTGGTTCATCTGCGTGGTCAGGTTCGCGAAGATCTGCGAAAACATCAGCGAGCCCAGGATCGCGACACCGGTTACCGTGCCGATCTCCCGGCTGGTGTTCGTGGCCGACGCGGCCATGCCGGAGCGCTCCGGCGGTACCGCCGAGAGCACCGACGAGGTGACGGGAACGACGGCGGTGCCGATGCCGATGCCGGCCAGCGCGAGCACGGCCACCAGCGGACCGTAGGACGGGTGCGGACTGAGGTAGCTGTTGGCCGGGAGCAGCCCGATGGCCAGCAGCACGCATCCAATCGTGATCGACCAGCGGGGCCCGACAATAGCCGTCCAGCGTCCCGCCAGCACCGAGGCAACGATCATCAGGACCGTCATCGGCAGGAACACCAGCGCCAGCCGGAAGCCCGACGCCCCGACGACGATGATCAGGTACAGCGCGGTGAAGAAGAAGATGGCGAACGTGGCGAAGTAGATGCAGAACGCGACGATGTTCGGGGTGGTGAATTGCGGCAGGCGCAGGAAGCGCAGGTCGAGCAGTGGGTGCGCGGCGCGGCTCTCCCGCCAGGCAAACGCCACCACCAGCACAGCGCTCGCGCACAACAGCGCGATCACTTCGGTCGAGGCGAAACCCGCCGACTCCGAGTCGATGATCGCGAACGCGAACGCCGCCAGCGCCCCGGCGCCCAGGAACGTGCCCGCTGTGTCGACGCGCGCCGCCGTGGGGTCGGCGCTTTCCGGCAGGACAAATACCGCGATGATCAGGGCGGCCAGGCCGAACGCCAGGTTGAACCAGAAGATGCCGCGCCAGTTCCAGATCCCGATCAGCACGCCGCCGATGAGCGGGCCCGCGGCCAGCGCAAACCCGGACGTCGCGGCCCAGACGCCGATCGCCCTGCTCCTGGCCCTGGCCTCGGGATACAGGTGCCGGAGCATCGAGAGAGTGCCAGGCTCGCTGGCCGCCGCGCCCATGCCCATCACGGCGCGCCCCGCGATGAGCACCTGAACGTTCGGGGCGAGCGCGCACAGGACCGAGCCGGCGCAGAACACCCCGGCGCCCGCCAGCATGACCTTCTTCCTGCCGAGCTCGTCGCCGATCATCCCGCAGGCCAGCATCAGGCTGGCGAAGGTGAGGGCGTAGGCGCCGACGACCCACTGCAGCTCGGTCGGGCTCGCGTGCAGGTCGCCGTACACCTGCCCGAGCGCCACGCTGACCACGGTGTTGTCGAGGAACGTCAGGAACAGCACCGTGCACAGCACGGCCAGGGCAAGTGACTGCCTGCCATGACGCGCGGCAGGCGCCTCGGCCGGGACGCCTACGGAGCGGACCACGTGGCTACGACGCCTTGCAGGCCGCGGGCAGCGACGAGGTGCTTCCGCCGTTCTCCAGCGTCAGCAGGCCGCAGAAGCTCGCGACGCCGACCTTCCAGGTGCCGTCCTGTAGCACCGCGGTGCCGTTCTGGTTCTTCAGCTCGGGCGTGCCCGACACCAGGATGTTGTACGTCACCTGGGCCTCGGAGGACGTGATCATCGTTACTTTCGTGACCTGCGCGGTCGCCTCGGCCGCCAGGCCCGAGCCGGCCTGGGACTTGATGATCGTGGAGAACGTCGACCCGTCCTGCAGCAGGCTGACCCGCTTGGCCACGGGCGTCTTCGCGTTGAAGAAGGCCTCCCAGTTGGTCGTGATCTCCTTCTCGTCGGCGGCCGACGAGCCCGATGACGTCGCGGACGCCGACGGGCTGGCGGCCGGCGATGATGGTGACGACGCGGGCGGCGTCGAACTGCTACTGCTGCTGCATGCGACGAGTCCAAGGCCGACCATGCATGTCAGCAGAATTGAGGAAATCAATCGTCGAGTAATCACCCAGTCATTCTCCAGCTTTCAGCCGGCTCTGGCGATGTCGGCCCTGACGCTCACGTCAGCGACGCGGCATGGTCAGGCACGTAAGTCTGCATTTCTCGGGGGGGCCGCTCATAACCCCGGGACGGCGGGCGCGACGGCAGTTCGATCGGAGCAGGCTGCTCGGCGTGGTACGGAATCGTGGAGAGCAGGTGCGCGATCATGTTGATCCTGGCGCTCCTTTTGTCCTCGCTCTCCACCACGTACCAGGGCGCCTCCGGAATGTCGGTCTGCACGAACATCTCGTCCTTGGCCCGGGAGTAGTCCTCCCACCTGGTTATCGACTGCAGGTCCATGGGGGAGAGCTTCCAGCGCCGCATGGGATCGTCCAGCCTGGCCCGGAACCGGCGCTCCTGCTCCTCGTCGCTCACCGAGAACCAGTACTTGCGCAGCAGGATGCCGTCCTCGACCAGCAGCCGCTCGAAAATCGGGCACTGATGCAGGAATCTGTAGTACTCCTGCTTGGTGCAGAAGCCCATGACGTGCTCGACGCCGGCGCGGTTGTACCAGCTGCGGTCGAACAGCAGCATCTCGCCTGCTGTCGGCAGGTGCTCCACGTAGCGCTGGAAATACCACTGGCCCTGCTCGCGCTCGGTCGGCGCGGGCAGCGCCGCGATCCGCACGACGCGGGGGTTCAGGTACTGGGCCACCCGCTGGATCGTGCCTCCCTTGCCCGCGGCGTCGCGGCCTTCGAAGATCACCACGATCCGGGCGCGCTCGGCGCGCATCCACTCCTGGACCTTCATCAGCTCGCCCTGCAGCCGGTACAGCTCCTTCTCGTAGAGCCCCCGGTCCAGCCGCGCGGGCTGTTTCCCCGCCTTGGCCCTGCGGTCCTTGCTCGCCACGCCGCTCTTGCCGGCCACCACCGCACCTCCCGCTGTCGCTCATCCCATATTCGCACCGGCGGTCATTCCGGGCACGGTGCCGCCGCCGGGCACGGTGCCGCCGCCGGGCTCAGCCGCGCACCGCCGGCCGCCGGCGTGCCCGGCCCACCGCTGCAGGAGCCCCCGGACGGCGTAGTGCATCCTTGATGCGGGGCCCTACGCAACATCAGCGGAGGCACGGGATGGAAGACCGCCCGGACATGCGAGCCTCGGACGCCGACCGCCAGGAGGTTGTCGAGCGGCTGCGCGGGGCGCTCGACGAGGGCCGGCTGAAGATGGACGAGTACCTCGAGCGCATGGGCCTCGCCTACGAGGCGGTGACGTACGGCGACCTCGTTCCGCTCTACCGCGACCTGCCGGAAGCCAGGCAGGTCGCAAGGCCGGAGGCTGCGCCGCCTCCGGCCCCTGCCGTACAGCCGGCCGCGGAGGTCGTGAAGCGCGGCGGCTTCGCCGGCCTGCCGACACCCCTGAAGGTGCTGTGGACCATCTGGGCGACCGTGGTATCTATCAACGTGGTGATCTGGGTGCTGGTCAGCGCCACCACCGTCCACCTGCTCTACCCCTGGCCGCTCTGGGTTGCCGGCCCGTGGGGGGTCGTGCTGCTCGGCGTGACGGCCCTCGTCACCACGATCCGGCGCGGCCGCAGCGCGTGATGTTCCCGATGTCCCGCACGTCCGATGAGGAAGGCAGAAGCCATGACGGAGCCCACGCTCGCGCACGCCGGCCCGCCATCGGCGGCGCAGCCGCTGTTCATCCTGGCCATGGACCACCGTGACTCGTTCGGGCGGACGCTGTTCGGCGTGCAGGGAACCCCAACCGACAAGCAGCTCGCGGGCATGCGCGACGCCAAGTCACTGATCTTCGAGGCCGCCGGGCGGCTGACCGGCACCGACCTCGGCGGCGGGCAGCTCGGGATCCTGGTGGACGAGCAGCTCGGCGCCGACGTCGCCCGCCGGGCCAAGGCGTCGGGGTTCGTGCTGGCCATGCCGGCCGAGGTCAGCGGGTCCGACCGGTTCCGGTTCTCCTACGGCGACGACTTCGGGGAGCACATCGAGGAATTCGACCCCGACTGGATCAAGGTCCTGGTGCGGTTCAACCCCGCCGACGCGGCCGGCCTGCAGCAGGAACAGCTCGCCGGGCTGCGGCGGCTCGGCGACTGGGCCGCCTCCCACCGGCGCCACTGGCTGCTCGAGCTCCTCGTGCCGCCGACCCGCGAGCAGCTCGCCGCGCACGAAGACCAGGCCCTGTACGACGAGCGCGAGCGCCCGGCGCTCACCGCGCAGGTGATAACCACGATGACCGAGGCCGGCGTCAGCCCGCGGATCTGGAAACTCGAGGGTTACGAGACCGCTCAGGGCGCGGAACTGGTCCTCGACACGGTCAGGCGCTCCGCCGACCCGGGCAGCCAGTGCATCGTCCTGGGCCGCAACGCCCCCCGGCGGCAGGTGGACCACTGGCTCGACGTCGCGGCGCCGCTGGAGGGCTTCGTGGGCTTCGCGATCGGGCGCAGCATCTGGGACGAGCCGCTCGCGGACTTCGTCGCTGGCCGCTCGGACCGGGAGGACACCGAAACCGAGATCTCGCAGCGCTACGGCGGCTTCATCCGCCGCTACCTGCAGGCCGACAGGGGCCCGGCCGAAGACGCGGGGGCACGCTCCGAGCCGTTCACGCTCACCCACCCGCGGCTGACCCCCGACCGCGAGGCGGCGATCCGCCGCGCCGTGGCCGGGACCGACCCGCGCGGCAGCCGCCTGCCGGCCTGGATGGTCCAGTCGCTGCTCGCCGAAGTCGACGCGCTCCGGGAAGAAGCCAGCTGACGCTGGCCAGCAATGGTCAGATGCCGCCGAGCATCGCGATCAGCTGAATGACCTGATACGCCGACCGGAAATCGGGCGCCGCGTAGCGCAGCGTACAGCCATCCTTCAGCTCCATACCCGGCACGAGCAGCGCGCGCTCGGTCATGTGCGGCATGAGCACGTCGACCTCGGCGAGCACCGGGCCGTCGAAGCGCAGCGGCCGGATGGCGTCACGGTCGGCGAGCGCGGGCGGGACCTCGGTCTCGATCCGCTCGCAGGCCTCGTCCGGGTGCAGCAGCGCCCCGGCGCGCGTGCCCAGTCCCTGCTTCACCACCACCGTGTGCATGCCCGGAGCGATGTCGGCCGCCTCGGCGGCCACGCTGTCGTCGCCGGACACCATCACCACGGGCGCGCCGCTCGACGCCGCGAGCGCCGTGTTCAGCCCGAGTTCGCCGAGCGAACGCCCCTCGCAGCGCACGTCGGCGATCACGCCGCTGTTGATCGTGTGCGCGAGCACCGAGCCGGGCGTGCCGGCCTTGCCGTGGTACCCGATGCACACCACCGCGTCGACGTTGTCGGCCAGGCCCGCCATCATCCCGTACGGCTTGGGCTTGCCGCGCAGCAGCACGGAACGGCGGTCGAGCAGCTCGGGCAGCAGGTTCCTGAAGGCCGAGTGCGCCTCGGTCACCAGCACCTCGGCCCCGGGGTCCGCGGCGTGCACACCCCGCACGGCGGCACTGGCCTCGGCGGTCAGCTGCCTGCGGTTGCGCTCGTACTCGCTGTGGCCGGGACGGACATCCTCCGGGTCCACAACGCCCGCAGCACCCTCCATGTCGACAGAAACCAGAACCCGCATCGCGCACTCCCGTCAGCCGTCCGTGCCTGGCCCGCACGTTACGCCAGTACCCTCGGGAGCCTGACGGCCACGTCGATGGGGAGGAAACGGTGACGCTGATCGCGCGCTTCAAGGTCGATGGCTTCGAGCCGCGGCAGGTCGTGGGCCTGGACGCCGACTGGTTCGGCCTGCTGACGTTCGCGAAGACGTTCACGTCCGGGATCACCGGCACGGCGACGACCCTGTTCATGTCGGCGGGCACCGAGGAGGGCTCGCGGTCGTACGTGGCCACGGAGCGGATCACCGGCCGCACCGACGACGGGCGCCAGGGCTCGGTCACCGTCCAGCACGGCGGCCTGGAGTCCGATCCCGGCACCTGGTTCGGCCACGTCGTGCCCGGCACCGGCACCGGCGACTTCACCGGCTGGTCCGGCCCGGCCCGGATCGTGCACGACGAACAGGGCGCCTACTTCGAGATCAACCTGGCCTGACGGCTCACAGGCCCTTGAGGCTGCCGATGTCGAGCGAGCCGGAACCCCCGATCGCCCGCTCTGCCTGCCGCACGTAGGCGGCCGGGTCCCTGTCCACGGGCTCGACGCCCTGATAGTGCCGCGCCTCGTAGGCGGCGAACGCGACGGCCAGGTCGTGGCGCAGCTGCAGGCTGGCGAACCTGCGGAAGTCGGTCAGGCCCTCGCGTTCCTCCTCGGCCATGTGGTCGCCGTTGGCCTTGTTCGCCGCGGCCACCGCCGCGAACCAGTCGCTGCTGCCCACGTCGTGGGGACCGACAGCGGCGACGGCGTCCCGGATCTCGTTGTGGTCCCCGATGGCGTCCAGCGTCTCCGCCTCGCCGCTGCCCCGCCGGCCGGCCAGCTTGTCGACCTCGAGCAGCTCGGGATAGAAGATCGCTTCCTCGGCGGCGGCGTGCAGCTCGAGGAACGCGGCGAGACGCGACCAGAGGGCGCTCAGCGTGCCGGTGTCGCCGGGGTCGACCTCCTCGATCATGGCGAACAGCCGTCGCTGCTCGTGATGGTCGTCAAGGATCAGCTGGGTAATGTCCACCGGTGCCTCCCGTCGCCGCGAGCCTAGTGCGCCGCGCCTACGGACGCTGGCCCCAGGCGGTGATCGTGACCTGCGACATGAACGTGAAGCCGGGATCCTCGCACGCCGCGATGGCGTCGGCGATCGTCGCGTCATCGAGTCCGAGGGCGGCCATGTCGCTGCCCAGTTGACCGAACGTCAGCTGCCAGGCCGCCGCCCCCGGCGAGCCGCCGCGCCACAACCGGACGTGACCTTCGGTGCCGACGTCCGCCAGGCCCGCTGCGGCGAAGCCGGCCAGCAGCGCGCGGCCGCAGCAGGGGTCGAAGCCCCGGGACCGCAGCACGTCGCTGGCGCTGGCGACGGCCGCGTTGAAGGCCCGGCCGCCGGGCTGGCTGGTGTCGGCCACCACCGAGACGGAGTCCATCTCCTCGGCCACCAGGTGGCCGCGCGGCTTCAGGGCGGCGGCGAGCTTGGATAACACCGCCTGCCGCCGGGGCAGGTACGCCAGGACCAGCCGGCAGTGCACGAGGTCGAACGCGTCGGGCGGGAGTTTGTCGGCGATGATGTCGTGGCGTATCACGCGCAGGTTCGCCTCGGTCAGCCTCTCCAGGAACCGGGTGTCGATGTCGGTGACCACGACCTCGCCGTCCGGGCACACCTGGCCGCACAGCCACCGGGCGACCGACCCGGCGCCGCCGCCGACCTCGAGGCACCGCCACCCGGCCCCGACACCCCTGGCGCGCAGGTTCCTGATCGTCGCCGGATCCAGCCATTGCTCCACGAACCGGAGCCGGGCCAGCGCGCTGTGCCACGCGTTGTCCAGCCCGTACCCGGCAGCGTCGTCAGGCCCCATGTCACGTCACCCCGTGCCCCGGCCGAGGTATCCGCTCCAATATCGGATGGTAAGGGATCAGCGGGGTGTATGACACGATGGCCCGATGGTCAGGCCCGACTTTCCCCTCAGGACGGCGCGGCTCACCCTCCGCCCGTACGTCTGCGGCGACCTTGACGCGCTGTACGACATCCAGTCCCGGCCGGAGGTGACCCGCTACCTGATGTACGACACCCGGGACCGGGAGCAGGTCCGCGAGATCCTTCGGGCCAGGATCCGCGCCGCCGGGCCTGAACGGGACGCCGTGGACCTGGCCGTCGTGCTACCGGACTCCGGCACGCTCATCGGGGACGTGGCGCTGTTCCTGCGGAACCCGGAGCACCGGCAGGGCGAGATCGGGTACGTGTTCCACCCGGACTATGGCGGACGGGGGTACGCGACCGAGGCGGCCAGGGTGCTGCTGGGGCTCGGCTTCGACGACTACGGGCTGCACCGCATCGTCGGCCGCATCGACGCGCGCAACACGGCGTCGGCCCGGGTCCTCGAGCGTCTCGGCATGCGCCGCGAAGCCCATTTCGTGGAGAACGAGATCGTCAAGGGCGAGTGGACCGACGAGGTCGTGTACGCGATGCTCGAGGACGAGTGGCGGGCGAAGCAGGCCGGACCCCCGCCGGCCGGGTGAGTCGGCGGGGGTCCGTGCGTTACCTCTGGTGACGGACCACGACGACCGGGCAGGCCGCGTGGTTGACGACCTTGGAGCTCGTCGAGCCGGTCAGCAGGTCGGCGAATCCGCCTGCGCCGCGCGAGCCGACGACGACGAGGTCTGCGCCGCTCGACGCCTCGATGAGCAGCTGGGCTGCCTGGCCGCTGACCCCCGCGCACGGTCACCGACGCCGGGCCGGCGCCGCCGTTGTCGCTGATGGCCTTGTTCACCGCTTCCTGGGCCGCCTGCTGTGCCTGTTGCTCCCCCGGCTGGTCTTCGGGGTACACGATCGGGTTGCCCGTCCAGGCGCTGGCCGCCACCTCGTGCACGGCAATGACCGTGAGCGCGGCGTGCTCGAGCGCGGCGTGTTTCACCGCCCATTCCAGGGCTTCCCGGGAGCTCGCCGACCCGTCGACGCCCACCACGATTCCGGGCATGTCACTGCTCCTTCCGCCGGAGCTGCCGTCCGCGGGCAGCCTGCGTCGATAGACATACCCGTGCCAACGCCTGATCTCAAGTCCTTCGGGCCCTCGCGTTCAGCCCGAAACTGAGCCGGCATCCCGGGGGGTGCTTGACGCCCGGCGGGGGTGCTTGACGCCCGGCGGGGGTGGTCTGGCCGCGGCGCCCGCAGCGGCTTACTGTCGTTCTGTGGCAGCCGCCGTCGGCAGAGGAAGGCCCGGTACGCGATGCCTGTCGTGATCGGGGCTCTGCTTCGCGTTTCCGGGGTTCGTGGCCGCCCTGGCGGGGGCTGCCCGCCCGGAGCCGTATGCGGAGGCTGCGGCGCAGCGGCCGGACCGCCTGGGCGATGGCCGTGCCGGGACCCAGGGACGCCGAATCACCGCGGCGCAATCTGATCCAGTACCCGCTCGAGGACGGGCGGGTGATCGAGCGGCTCTGCCCCCTGCCGATCCGGAAGGCAGCCGCCCCGGCCGCCGGTCAGAAGGTACCGGTCTGGTACGACCCGGCCGACGCCCTCGTCAACGGCTGGGACGGGCGGTACGGGAATCTCGCGTTCCTGGCCGTCGGCGTGGCGTTCCTGGCCGTCGGCGTGGCGTTCCTGGCCGTCGGCGTGGCGTTCCTGGCCGTCGGCATCGGCATGGCGCCCGGCCGCTGGAGCGTGTCTGCCAGATCTTGACATGCCGTAGTGTCGCCGGCCCGTAGCTGTCGCTCTAGCAGCAGCAACGGGCCGGCGACACTACACACCCCACCGGGCCCTCGCGGCATGGTGCGCGAAATGACGGATATGCCGGGTTTTAATGGGCCCGCTTCACTGATTCTGGTCAGCGAGCGAGTTTCGGCTTGACGCAGACGGCCTCTTTGGTGCGTCCGCATTTACCCCGGCGACGCCACAGGCCGGCCAGCGATCTACGGCCTGGCGCGGGTCATCCCGGCCGGGCCGGGGTGGAGTGGTCCCAGTCGGACAGCAGCGTGCGAATGCCGGTGACCAGGGCGATCGGGTAGTCGAGCATCACGTGGTGCGCGGCCGCCGGGATCTCGATCACCGGGGCGAGGCGGCCGAGCCGGTCATACATCATGTCGCTCATCTGCTGCGACACGATGCCGTGCTCGGCCCGGAACAGCGCCACCCGGCAGTCCAGCCGGGTCAGCAGCGCCGGGGTGAGCTGGTGCCTGGCGAAGATGCGCGGGTCGAACTTCCAGCTCCAGCCCCCGCCGACCGGGCGGATCGACGTCTCGGCGACGTGCGCCGCGATGTACGGCAGCGTGGGCTGGTCCGGGATCGGGTGGAACCTGGCGATGGCGGCCTCGGCCGTCGGGTAGACGCGCAGCGGCCCGAACGCGCGCTGCTCGCGGGCGGCGCGTTCCTCCGGAGTGATGTCGCGCACCGGCGAGTCCACGGCCACCGCCCCGGCCAGGCTCGGGCCGTACAGGCTCGCCGCGCGCAGCGTGACGAGGCCGCCCATGCTGTGGCCGATCACCGTGGGCGGTGCGCTGATCCCGGCGGCGGCGGTGACCGCGAGCACCTCCCGTGCCCACATGTCCAGGCTGTAGTCCGCGCGCCGCCCGCTGTCGCCGTGCCCGGAAAGGTCGAGCGCGACCACCATGTGCTCGGCCGCGAGCAGCGGGGCGATGTGGTCCCACCAGTGGGAGTGCGCCGCGCCCCCGTGCACGAGCACGACGCCGCGCTCGTCACGGTCGCCGTACGTCCGGTAGACGATCGAGGCGCCGTCCACGTCGGCCGAGGCCTGCTTGGACGGCGTGGCGAGCGCGGTCACGAACCATTCCGGCGGCCTTCCGGGATCGTCAGGTGGCAGCGACATGGATAAAGCGAACCAGATGCACCGGTCCAGGTCACGCTCCGCCTCCCGGGTTCCTCTTGACACCGACGGGGCTAACGGCTATCTAGTTAACTGTTAGGGAGGTGCGCTCGTGCGGCAGGAAGTGGTGCTGGCGATGCTGGCGAAGGAGCCGTCGCACGGCTATGAGCTGCGTGCGCGGCTGCGGCAGGCACTCGGCCCGCTCGGCGGCGCGATGAATGACGGCCAGGTCTACGTCACGCTGGCGCGGCTGGAGAGGGCCGGGCTGGCGGCGTCGGAGCAGTCGGCCGGCCGGCCCGACCGGCCGGACCGCAAGGTGTACGCGCTGACCGCCGCGGGGCAGCAGCGCGTGGCCGGATGGCTCGCCGAAGTCAGCTGGCCGCGGCCGGACCTGGCCGAGTTTCATCTCAAGCTGATCGCCGCGGCGGCAGCCGGGCTGGCCGACCCGCTGGTGATCGTCGACACCCAGCGGCGCGAGCTGCTGCGGCGGCTGCGCGACGCCCAGCGTGCGGCGCTGGCCGAGCCGGACGGCTCGCCCGCCGGGCTCCTGCTCGAGGGCATCGTGCTTCGCCTGCAGGCCGACCTGCGCTGGCTGGAGGCCTGCGAGCGCAACTGGACGCCCCGGAAGGACCACAGATGAACGACGCTGGCGCGGCGGTGCTTCGGGCCCGCGGGCTGTGCAAGCAGTACGGCAAGGGCGAAGGGCTGGTGCGCGCGGTCGACGAGGTCGACCTGGACGTGGCCAGCGGTGAGACGGTGGCGGTGATGGGCCCGTCCGGGTGCGGCAAGTCGACGCTGCTGCACCTGCTGGGCGGGCTGGACCGGCCGTCGGGCGGTGAGCTGTGGCTGGCGGGCGAGCGCATCGACCAGTTCGGTGAGCGCGCCCTGGCCCGGCTGCGCCGGGCCAGGGTCGGGTTCGTCTTCCAGGCGTTCCACCTGATGGACGAGCTCACCGCGGCCGAGAACGTGGAACTGCCGGCGCTGCTGGCCGGGCGGTCGGCGCGCTGGTCCCGCCGGCGGGCTGCGGAGCTGCTGGAACGGGTGGGTCTGGCCGACCGGGCCGCGCACCTCCCGTCGGCGCTGTCCGGGGGCCAGCGCCAGCGGGTGGCTATTGCCCGGGCCCTGGCCGGTGGCCCGCAGCTGGTCCTGGCCGACGAGCCGACCGGCAACCTGGACAGCCAGGCCACCGTGGAGGTGCTCCGGCTGTTCGAGGACCTGCACTCGTCCGGGCAGACGCTGGTGATCGTGACCCACGACTCGCGGATCGCCGCCACCGCGGACCGGCTGATAACCATGCGTGACGGAGGGTTCGTCGACGAGACCAGGCTCACCGGGGGCAGCGCCGGGAACCTTGGCGCCCTGGCCGGGCTGGCCGAGGCATACGAGCAGGAGATCTGACGTCATGGGCAGGATCCGGCTCGTCGGCCGGCTCGTCGGGCGGGACCTGCGGTACCGGCCGGGCCCGGCGGTGCTGCTGGTGCTGGCGATCACCGCCGCCACGGCCACGCTCACCCTCGGACTGGTCCTGCGCGGGGTCACCGACCAGCCGTACCTGCAGACCCGGGCCGCAACCAGGGGCCCGGACGTGGTGGCCCAGCTCGGCGGCCAGGGCCGCGGGGCCAGCGGCTCGGCGGCGGCCGTCAAGGCGCGGACCGGGGCGCAGGTCAGGGCGCTGACGCACGCCCCGGGCGTCGCCGCCTACAGCGGGCCCTATCCGGTCGCCTCCGCCTACGTGCGGTTCCGCGGCGTGTCCGCACCGGTCGAACTCGAGG
>JASHQP010000513.1 GCA_030039095.1 Streptosporangiaceae bacterium | reverse complement strand
GGGAGCCGAGGTCTACCGGCACTGGGCCCGGCTCGAGCTCGGCGACGTCGTGCTCGCCGTCGCCCCGCTGTCCCACATCACCGGGACGGTCGCCCATCTCGCGGTCAGCCTGCTGATCCCGGCGCCGATGGTGCTGCTCGGCCGGTTCGACCCCGGCGTGGCCCTGGCCGCCGTCGAACGTCACCGCGCCAGCTTTACCGTGGCGGCTGTCACCGCGTTCATTGCCATGAAAGATCATGAGGAAGTCGGCGAGCGTGACCTGTCGTCCTTCCGCAAGGTGTACAGCGGGGGAGCGCCGATCCCGGCGGCCGTGATCACCGACGTCGAGGCGCGGATGGGCTGCTACCTGCACCCCGTGTACGGGCTGACCGAGACCACCTCGCCGGCCCTGATGGTGCCGCTGGGCACCCGCGCGCCGCTCGATCCCGCCGGGGCCTTCGTGTCGGTCGGGCTGCCGGTCACGGCGACGTCCGCGCACGTCGTGGACGACGAGGGGGCGAGGCTGCCGCAGGGGCAGGCCGGGGAGCTGGTGATCAGCGGCCCCCAGGTCGTGCCCGGGTACTGGCGCAAGCCCGAGGAGACCAGCCACGCGTTCCCCGCGGATGGGCTGCACACCGGCGACGTCGGGTTTGCCGACGCCGGCGGCTGGTACTTCGTGATCGACCGCAAGAAGGACCAGATCAACGCCGCGGGGTTCAAGGTGTGGCCGCGCGAGGTGGAGGACGTCCTGTTCGAGCACCCGGCCGTGGCCGAGGTCAGCGTCGTGGGCGTCCCGGATCCGTACCGCGGCGAGACCGTCAAGGCCGTCGTGGTGCTGCGCCGCGGGGCCGAGGCGACCGGGCCCGAGCTCATCGCGTTCGCGCGCGAGCGGCTGGCCGCGTACAAGTACCCGCGCATTGTCGAGTTCCGCGACGAGCTGCCGAAGACGATCAGCGGCAAGGTCCGCCGCACCGAGCTGCGCTGACCCGCCGCCTCGGGCTGGTGGCTGACCCGGGCCGGGGCGGCCGTCGGCCAGGACTTGCACCAGTGTCAACGAGCCGGCGACGTGGCTAGGACGACAGCGGCGGGCCGGCGACACTGCTCGGCCTGCCGGATCACCCCTCGGCCGGCGTGCCTGCCCAGTCGGTAACCAGGCCCGCCCGACGATCTACGGGACACGGCCTGCGGGACACGGTTAGGCCAGTGACTCGCCGCCGTCGACGGTCAGCAGGGCCCCGGTGACGAACTGGCCCGCCGCGCTGCACAGGTACAGTGCCGCCTCGGCCGAGTCGGACGGGGTGGCGGCGCGGCCGAGCGGGACCGTGTCGCCGATCTGGTCGAACACCTCGGGCACCCGCGCCAGCGTGATGTCGGTGGCGGTGATGCCGGGCGCCAGCGCGTTGACCCGGATCCGGTGCCCGGCGAGCTCGTACGCGGCGATCCGCACGAGCTGGTTGACCGCGGCCTTCGTCGCCGAGTAGGCGGCCCGGCCGGGCAGGACCGTGGACGCGCGGATCGAGGTCACCGCCAGGATCGCGTGGTTGTCGCCGGCGGGCTCGGTGAGCATGCGGCGGGCAGCGGCCTGGCAGGTGAGGAACGTGCCGGTGAGGTTCAGGTCGACCAGGCCCTGCCAGTCCTCCAGGGACATCTCGGCGAACGGGCTCATGCTGCCCGAGCCGGCGTTCGCGACGAAGATGTTGAGGCGCGGGATGCGCTCGGCCATCTCGGCGAAGCCGGCCGCGACGGATTCCGGCCGGCTGGTGTCCATCGCGATCCGGTGCACCTGCTCGTCCGCGCGGATCTCGGCCTCGAGCGAGTCGCACGCCTCTTCGAGCGTGGTCTCGCTCCGGGCGAGCAGCACGACGCTGGCGCCCGCCTGGATGAACCGCCGCGCGATGCCGAGGCCGATCCCCTTGCTGCCGCCGGTGACCGCGGCGAACTGCCCGGCCAGCGGGCGCTCGGCACCGCTCGAGGCTTGCTCCATGTCGTCGGCCGTCACTTCTTGTTGGAGTAGCCGGCGTCGACGGGCAGCGCGACCCCGGTGACGTAACGGGTATCGTCACTGGCCAGCCACAGCACGGCGCTGGCCACGTCCTGCGCGGTGATCATCCGCACCGGCATCGCGTTCGTGGTCGCGTTCGCCCGGCCCTCGGGGGAGCGGAAGAACTCCTGCATCGCCGGGTTGCTCACCATGGGGGTGTCCACCCCGGTCGGGTGCACCGAGTTCACCCGGATCCCGTGGCGGGCAAGCAGGTTCGCGTACGACCGCATGAGCCCGACGCCTCCGTGCTTGGCCGCGGTGTAGCCGAGGCTCCCGGACCCGGGCCCGCCGATGCCGTTGATGCCGGCGGTTGAATTGATCATGATGATGCTGCCGCCGGCGCCGTGCGCCAGCATCTGCGGCAGCGCGACCTCGACGGTGAGGAAGACGCCGGTGAGGTTGACGTCGATCACGTCGCGCCACTGCGCAAGGTCGAGGTCCGTGCCGGGCGTCATCGGGGCGATACCGGCGTTCGCGACGACGATCGTCGCGGGCCCGAGCTCGGCCGTGCCGGCGCCGAGCGCCTCGGCCAGAGCGTCGTGGTCACGGACGTCGGCGTGCCGCGCGACGATGCGCCGGCCCAGCGCTCTCACCTCACGCGCCGTGCGCTCGAGGTCCGCCGGGCTGGCCAGCGGGTACGGAACCGAGCCGATGTCGCGGCACAGGTCGACCGCGATAACATCCGCGCCGGCCGCCGCCAGCGTCACGGCGAAGCAGCGGCCCTGGCCCCGGGCCGCGCCGGTGACGAACGCGGTCTTGCCTTCGAGACGGGGGGTCACGTGCGGCGGTGCCCCGTCAGCCGGACCGCGTGAGGCTGAGCGCCCGCTCCGGGCAGGCGGCCACGGCCCGCTCGGCCGCGGCGAGCTGGCCGTCGGCGATCTCCATCGACGAGCCGCGCAGGGTCACGTAGCCCTCCTCGTCGTCCGAGAGCAGGTCGGGGGAGACGGTGTAGCAGCGTCCGTGCCCGGTGCATCTGCTCTCATCGACCGACAGTGTGCTCATGTATCCACTCCTTTCCAGCCGCCTTGAACGCTCACGTGCGCTGGCCTGCCGGGCCGATCGCTGAGCCGCCGGCTGCCCACTTGCCGATCGCCATCGGCGACGGGCCACCGATCACGGTCAGGCCCGCGTCGACGGTCATCGTGTGGCCGGTGATGAAGCGCGCGTCGTCGCTGGCCAGGAAGCTGACGGCAGCCGCGATGTCGGCCGGCTGGCCGGGCGGGCCGGGAAGCAGCGGGTCGCTGCCGAGGGCCTCGGCGGTCCGCTCCAGCGCCGACGCGTCGCCGGTCACCAGGTCGGCCGTCATCGCCGAGACAACGGCGCCGGGCACTATCGCGTTCACGCGGATGTTGTGGGGCCTTAGTTCCGCAGCAACCGAACGCACAAGGCCGATGATGCCGGCCTTGGCCGCGCTGTAGACGTGCGCGCCGACGCCGCCGATGACGCCCGCCGGGCTCGACGTTGCGAGGATCACCCCGCTGCGCTGCTCCATCATCACCCGGGCGGCGTACTTCATCGCGATCAGCGGGCCCTTCAGGTCGACCGCGAGCGTCAGGTCCACGTCGGAGATCCGGGTGCTGGCGATGGAGCCGTACGCGCCGATGATCCCCGCGTTCGCGAACATCAGGTCGAGCCGCCCGAAGGAGTCCACCGCGACGGCCACCGCCGCCTCGACGTCCGCCTCGCTGGTCACGTCCGTCAGCGCGAACCGGGCCGCCGGGCCCAGGCGGTCCGCCAGCGCCTCGCCGGCGTCGAACTGGATATCCGCGACGCCGACGCTCGCCCCGTCGGCGACGAGGCGCTCGGCCGTCCCCGCGCCGATGCCGCTCGCGCCGCCGGTGACGACGGCGACCTTGCCCGCCAAGGCGCCGGTCACCGCGGCCCGCCGGACAGGTCGTCGATCGGCGCGGGCTCGGTGCCGGGCCAGCGCACCGGGAGCTGGTCGACCAGCGCCCGGCCGGCCTGCGACCACGGCAGCGCGTACACGAACCGCAGGTCCCGGCTCGCGAACCTCCAGGCCCCGCCGACCTTGGCGTACTCGTCGAAGTACCGGATCGCGCTCACCACGAACTCGCCGCCGATGTCGAGCTGGGCGCTGGACGGCACGTAGCCGCGGGCGTGATCGTCGTCCAGCTCCTCGAGGACGAGCCCGTACGCGGTGTGGATCGTCCGCCCGTAGCCGCTGCGGATCGCCCGCAGCGTCGCGACCACCGCGTCGCCGCCGGCCTGCCCGGCCATGGCCGCGCCGTCGGTGAACAGCCCGCGCAGCCTCGTCCAGTCGTTGTCGTCGATGTAGCGGCAGTAGCGCTGGCCCAGTTCCTGGATCTCGGCGCGGTCCTCGATGCGGCGCAGCCGTCGGTCGAGGCCGGCCAGGTCGGTGGGTGTCATGCGGCGCCTTCCCCGCTCGGGCCGGGCGTCGTCATCCGCGTGCGCGGCCCGGCTGGTGGCAGGAGCGTAATACTGAATACCATTCGAAGGAAAGTGGGCACTATCAGGCCTCGACCTGGACGAGCAGCTTGCCGGTGTTTCCGCCGGTGAACAGGCTCGTGAAGGCCTGCGGGGCATTTTCCACCCCGGTCACAACCGTCTCCGCGGTGCGGACCGAGCCGTCCGCCAGCCAGCCGGTCATCGCCTGCTCGAACTCCCCGCGCAGGTCCTCGTGGTCGCTGACGAGGAACCCGCGCATGGTGAGCCGCTTGCCGATCAGCATGCCCAGGTTGCCTGGCCCGGGCGGCAGCTCGGTCTCGTTGTAGACCGAGATCATCCCGCACAGCGCGATGCGCCCCCACCGGGCCATCGCGCCGATCGCGACCTCGAGCTGCTCGCCGCCGACGTTGTCGAAGTAGACGTCGATGCGGCCGTTCGCCGCCGCGCGCAGCTGGCCGGCCAGGTTGCCATCCTTGTAATTGAACGCGGCGTCGAAGCCGAGATCGCCGGTGAGCAACTCGAGCTTGGCGGCGCTCCCGGCACTGCCCACGACGCGGCCGGCGCCGAGCTGGCGGGCGACCTGGCCGGCCAGGCTGCCGACCGCGCCTGCCGCCGCGGACACGAACGCGACGTCACCCTCGCGCACCCCGGCGATGTGCTTCATCCCGACGTACGCGGTGAAGCCGGGCAGGCCGAGCGGGCCGAGGTAGGCGGTGGCGGACAGCTTCGCGGTGTCGACCACGCGATACCGGGCCGCCGGTCCCGCCGACCAGGCCCGCCAGCCGCCGCCGTGCACGACAATCGCCCCGACCGGGATCGCCGGGTCGTCAGAAGCGACCACCCGCCCCACCGCGTCGCCGTGCATGATCTCCCCGAGCTCGTACGGCGCGGCGTAGGATCTGGCGTCGCTCATGCGCCCGCGCATGTACGGGTCGAGCGAGAAGTACTCGTTGCGGACGACCACCCCGCCCTCGACGAGCTCGGGCATGGGCTGGGACACGACCTCGAAGCAGTCCGGCGCCGGTGCGCCTTGCGGCCGCCGGGCGAGCCTTACGGCCAGGCCAGAACCGGTGTCCGCCATCAGCCGACCGTCACTGCGCAGGTCACGGCCGTCTCCTCACCGCAGGATCCGTCTCAGCGCTAACATAATAAACATTATCCTGGTTTGTGCAGGCCGGTCAACGAAACATGCCTGGACTGATCCAGTGATGCCAGGGCAGGCGGGTCAAGATTGCCCCGTTCCCGGGTAGCTACCGGAACGCCCCGGATGCCACGTCAGGTCAGGTGGTCTCGGTGATCACGGCGGCGCTTGCGGCGATCAGCGCCGCGGCGCCCGGCGAGCCCGCCCGTGCGACAGGAAGCGTCGGTCGGCAGCCACCTGGCCCGGGGCAAGCGATGGGCTGATTGTTTGGGGCCCCTCCCGGAAGGCAGTGAAGTTCTCGCAATTTAGTTGCATCTGCGTGCCGAATGCGTTTACGGTGCGAGCGTGACGGAGGCGAGCGCTGCAACGGGTGGGCTGACGCCGGCCACGGGATCTCGGCATGCTCGCGCTTTCGACCGGCGGCTTCTGGCGCTGGCGGCAGGTGAACGGGCGCCGCTGGCAATATCGGTGGCCCTGGGCCTGGTGATCGCGGCGACCCGGGTCGGGCAGGGCGTCACGATTGCCTACGGGCTGGGCAGCGTCCTGCGGACGGGCCACTGGGGCGCGGTGCTGCCGTGGCTGGCCAGCGCGGTAGGCCTGGTGCTGATCCGCGCTGCGGCGATCGTGGTCCAGGGCGCCGCGATGGCCGGGGCATCGGTCCGCATCACAACCAGCCTGCGGGTGCGCCTGGTGTCGGCCATCCTCGCGCTCGGGCCGGCCTGGGTCGGGCGGGAACGCTCCGGCGAGCTGGAGGCGGTGCTCGTCGACGGCGTGGAGCGGCTGGACGCCTATTTCCGGCTGTTCCTGGCGAAGGTGATCGCCTCCTCGCTGTCAGCTGCGGCCATCGTGGTGACGGTCCTGGTCATCGACCCGCCGACCGGTGCATGCGTGGCCGTCTTTGCCCTGGCGGTGATGTTCATCCCGTCGGCGGAGTACCGGGCGCTCGGTCCGCGGATGCAGTTCTGGTCTGACAGCTACCGGCCGCTGACGGCGGAGTTCGTGGACAACCTGCAGGGCATGACCACGCTGAAGATGTTCGGCGTCGCCGCGGAGCGCGGCCGTGAGCTGGCGGCCCGCTCGGCCCGTGTCCGGGACGCGGCCATCCGGCTGACCTCGGTGTCGGGGATCTTCACCGGGCTGATGACGATGACCGCGGCGGCCGGGGTCGCTGCGGGCCTGGCGGTAGGCGGGTTCCGGCTGGCTGCCGGGCAGATCACCACCCAGCAGCTGCTGCTGATCCTGCTGCTGGCCGGCGAGTGCTTCCGGCCCGCGCGAGAGATCCACGACGCGATGCACTCCGCGGTGTGGGGGATGTCCAAGGTCGAGCGCGCGTTCGCGATCTTGCAGGTCACCCCGCCCGCAGCGGCAAAGGCCGGCGTCGCGTCGGCCGCGAGCGGCGGTGCGCCGGCGGTGTCCTTCGAGGACGTGAGCTTCGGCTACCGCCCGGGCCGGACGGTGCTGGACTCGGTGAGCTTCACCGCCGGTGCCGGCCAGAGCCTCGCGATCGTCGGCGCGTCCGGCGCCGGCAAGACAACGATCGCCGCGCTGCTGCTGCGGTTCTTTGACCCGCAGGCCGGCCATATCCGCGTCGGCGGCGCCGACATCGCAGGACTGCACCCTGACGAGGCACGGCGCCTCATGGCCGTCGTCCCGCAGGACACGTTCCTGTTCCACGCCTCCATCCGTGACAACCTGGCCATCGCCAGCCCCGACGCCGACGACGCCCGGCTGCACGCGGCGCTGGCCGCGGCCGGCGCCGCCAGTTTCGTGGACGCGCTCCCGGACGGGCTGGGCACCGTGGTCGGTGAACGCGGGCTGCGGCTGTCGGGCGGGCAGCGCCAGCGCATCGCGATCGCCCGGGCACTGCTGAAGGACGCGCCGATCCTCATCCTCGACGAGGCCACCTCGAACGTGGACGTGGCCGCCGAGGCGTCGATCCTGGCCGCGCTGGAGCCGTTGCGCCGGGGCCGTACCACGCTGCTGATCGCGCACCGGCTATCCACCGTCCGCGACGCGGACCAGATACTGGTGCTCGACCACGGCAGGATCGCCGAGATCGGCAGCCACCAGCAGCTGATCCGCCAGCAGGGCCGCTATGCCCGGCTCGTCGCCGCGCAGGCCACGCCGTGACCGGCGCCGTTGCGCCCGTGCCTGCCGAGGCGCCCGGCCCGGGGCCCGTGTCCCCGGCGGCGGGCCGGCATCGCTGGGGCGCCGCCGGTCACCTCATCCGCAGCCTTCGGCCGGTCGCCGCCCTGCTGCGGCCGTATCGGTGGTGGGTTACGGCCGCGACCGTCGTGCACGTGCTCATCCACGCCGCCACCATCGCCGCCGCGGTCGTCGGCGCGATCATCGTCGGCAGGGCCATCTCGGGTGCCAGCACGGCACAGCTCGTTCCGCTGATCTGGCTGATCGTGGCCATCGTCGTGCCGCTGGGCGTGCTCGGCTACCTGGACATGTACGTCACGCACGCCATGTCGTTCCGGATCCTGCACGACCTGCGCCTGGTCCTCTACCGGCGGTTCGGCGAGCTCGCACCGGCCTACTTGATGCAGCGCCGCAGCGGCGACGTGGCCCGCGCCAGCGTCGCCGACGTCGAGTTGCTGGAGATCTTCACCTCGCACGTCGCCCCGCCCGTGGTCGCTGCTCTGGCCATCCCGGCGCTCGCGCTGATCGCCCTGGGGATCATCCATCCGCTGCTCATGCTGGTGGTGCTGCCGTTCGTGGTCCTGGTCTGGTCGGTGCCGTCGTGGCTTCTCGACCGGGCCCGCGTGCAGGGCCAGCGGCTGCGCGAGGAGCTCGGCGACCTCGGCGCCGGCGTGGTGGACACCGTGCAGGGCACCAGCGAAATCCTCGCCGCGGGGGCCCAGGATCTGTCCATCGGCCGGATCGCCCGCCAGCACCGCAGCATTCTTCGCGCCAGCGTCGCCCACGGCCGCCGGGCTGGGATCGAGCAAGCCGCCACCGACGCCCTGGTCGCACTCGCCGTCATCGCCAGCTTCGCCGCAGCGGCCGCGCTCGAGCTGCACGGCGCGATCAGCCGCGCCGAGCTGCCCGTCGTGCTCGTGCTCACCGCGGGTGCGTTCGCGCCGCTCATCACCTTGTCGTCGGCGATCCAGGAGATCGGTCAGGTCGCCGCCGCCGCCGATCGCATCAGCGCCCTGCTGCGGGAACGGCCCACGGTGACCGACACGGCCAGTGGGCCGTCACCGGTCCTGGCCGCGGCCGGCGTGAGGTTCGCCGGCGTCACGTTCGCCTACCGGCCAGGGCTGGCGCCCGCGCTGAGCGAGGTCAGCTTCGGCATCGAGCCGGGAAGCACCGTTGCGCTCGTCGGGCATTCCGGCGCTGGCAAGACGACCTGCGTCAGCTTGATGCTGCGGCTGTGGGACACCAGCGGCGGAACGGTGCTCGTCGGCGGGATCGACGTGCGCGACTTCCGCCAGGACGACCTGCGGGCCCAGATCGCCGTGGTGCCGCAGGACATCCACCTGTTCCACGCCAGCGTCCGGGATAACATCCGGATCGCCCGGCCGCAGGCCGCGGACGAGGACATCGAGCGGGTCGCCGCCGACGCCGGCGTCACCCCGTTCATCGCTGCGCTGCCCGACGGCTGGGACACCCTCGTGGGCGAGCGCGGCACCAGCCTCTCGGGCGGGCAGCGCCAGCGCATCGCGATCGCCCGGGCGCTGCTCCGCGGGGCGCCGATCCTGGTCCTGGACGAGGCCGTCAGCAACCTTGACGCCGAGGCCGAACGCGACCTGCACCGGGCCCTGCGCCGGGTGGCGGCCGGCATCACCACGATCGTGATCGCCCATCGCCCGTCGACGATGCGCCTGGCCGACCGGCTCATCGTGCTCGACGGCGGCAGGGTCGCCGAGACCGGGACCTACGACCAGCTCATTTGCGAAGACGGCGCGCTGGCCAGGCTCATCCGGCAAGCGCCACCACCCAGCTAGCCATCAGCTTGCAATTGCCGATACAGAGTTATTGCAACCTCTTTGCAGTCTCTTTACACTCTTCCTGACCACTCTGTACAGGAAGGTGTGCTTGATGACCGCTGTGACCGCTCGGCTGACCCGGCTGCGCAACGGGCTGAGCCCGGCTGAATGGGCCAGAGCAGGCACTATGGTGGCGGTGATCATCGGGCTGAACGTGCTGGGCTGGGTCATGCTGGCCGCCGCGGTCGGGGGGCGCTACCACATCACGAACACCGAGATCTTCGGGTTCGGCACCGGGATCCTCGCCTACACCCTGGGCATGCGCCACGCGTTCGACGCCGACCACATCGCGGCGATCGACAACACCACCCGCAAGCTGGTCCAGGACGGCAAGCGGCCGCTGTCGGTCGGGTTCTTCTTCTCCCTGGGCCACTCCACGATCGTGTTCGTCATGGCGCTGCTGCTGAACTTCGGCATCCGTGCCCTGGACCAGCAGGTCAAGAACGACGGCTCGGGGCTGCACAACATCACCGGCATCATCGGCACCGCGGTGTCAGGGACGTTCCTGTACCTGATCGCGCTGCTGAACCTGGTGGTGCTGATCTCCATCGCCAAGGTGTTCCTGGAGATGCGCCGCGGGACGTATGACGACAAGGAGCTGGAGCGCCAGCTCGACAGCCGAGGCCTGATGAACCGCATCTTCGGCGGGTACGCCCGGCGGATCGACACGCCGTGGAAGATGTACCCGGTCGGGGTCCTCTTCGGCCTGGGTTTCGACACCGCCACCGAGGTCGCGCTGCTGGTCCTGGCCGGCACCGCGGTGGTGTCCGGCCTGCCGTTCTACGCGATCTTGTCGCTGCCCATCCTGTTCGCCGCCGGCATGTGCCTGTTCGACACCGCGGATGGCTGCTTCATGAACTTCGCCTACGACTGGGCCTTCGCCCGGCCGATCCGCAAGGTCTACTACAACCTGACGATCACCGGCCTGTCGGTGTTCGTCGCGGTGTTCATCGGCACCATCGAGATCCTCGGCCTCATCGGCCAGGAATACGGCCTGTCCGGCGGGTTCTGGGCCTTCATGGCCGACTTCAACATCAACACCGCTGGCTTCGTCATCGTCGGCGTGTTCGTCCTTACCTGGGCCGTGGCGCTGTCGGTCTGGCGCTTCGGCAAGATCGAGCAGAAATGGGACCTCGCCGTGGCGAAGGCCGACACGAACGCCCTCGACTGACGTCGCGTGGCACCGCGGTCAGCCCAGCTGGCCGCTCACAGCCCCGGGCTTCTGGCAGTCGGCGCACAGGCCGGTTACGGCGAACCGGTGGGGCGCGATGGCGAAACCGTAGCGCGCGGCCACGACGTCGGCCAGGTCGGCGAACAGTTCGTCGGGCACTTCGGTCATGGCGCCGCAGTGCTCGCAGAAGATGTGGCCGTGCGCGGCCGAGGCGAGGTGGTAGGAGGCCGGGCCGCCGCCAAGGTAGGTGCGGTCCACCACGCCGAGCCGGACGAGCTCGTCGAGGTTGCGGTAGATCGTGCTGATGTTGACGTCCGGCGCCTGGGCCTGCACAGCGGCGGCCAGTTCCTCGGCGCTGCGGTGGCTGCCCTCGCTGAACAGCACCTGTAGCAGGAGCCGACGCGCCGGTGTGGCCCGCCCGCCTGCCTCGCGCATCCGGGCCAGAACCTGTTCGACGCCATCGCGGTCAGCGACCGCCGCCGACCGGCCGTTAGCCCGGGACTGCTTCATGGCCTAAGG
>JASHQP010000512.1 GCA_030039095.1 Streptosporangiaceae bacterium | reverse complement strand
CCAGCCGTGGTTCCTGGCCCCAGCCCTGTGCGGGTTCCTGGCCTGGCCCGTACCCCGGCTGAGCGGAAGGCTGGCCCCAGCCCTGTGCGGGTTCCTGGCCTGGCCCGTACCCCGGCTGAGCGGAAGGCTGGCCCCAGCCGTCCGGCCCCCGCTGCCCGGCCGACGGGCCGATCTCCTGGGTCGGCCAGCTTTCCTGCGGGCTGCCGTTTGGGGGTTCATGCATGTTGTCCATGACAGCGAGGCTGCCGCGCAGTTCTGGGATGCCGGCCAGCAGATCCTGGGAGCTGTCTGTGAACGCCCCCAAAATCTCCCCCGGACAGGGACTAGGTGCACCCCGGACAGCGGCTACGTGCGCCGGTTGCCGGATGCGGCTACATGCGCTCCGGCACGGGGATGCCGAGCAGATCCAGTCCAGTCAGCAGGACCCGCAGCGTCAGCGCGGCCAGGGCAAGCCTGCTGTTGCGGAGAAACTCCTCTGGCGCCTGCAGGACCGGGCACTTCTCATAGAACGTGGTGAACGCGCTCGCGGTCTCGAACAGGAAGGCCGCGAGCTTGTGTGGCTCGGCCGCCCCGGACACCTGCCAGACCGCCGCGCCGAACCCGAGCAGCTGCAGCGCGAGCTGCCGCTCCGCCTCCTCGGTGATGACGATCGGGCCCGTGGCCTGACCCGGGTCGATTCCGGCTCTGCGGAAGATCGAGCGGATGCGCGCGGTCGCGTACTGCAGGTACGGGCCGGTGTTCCCGGTCAGCGCGAGCATCCGGTCGAAGTCGAGCACGTAGCCGGACTCGCGGTCCACCGACAGGTCCGCGTACTTCAGCGCGCCGATGCCCACGGCCAGCGCGATCTGGCCGCGCCGCGCGGGGTCGTCGTACCGGTCCTCGATGACCTTCTCGGCCCGCTCGACCGCCTCGTCGATCAGGTCGATCAGCTTGACCGAGCCCCCGGCCCGAGTCCGGAACCGCTTGTGGTCTGCCCCGGTCACCATGCCGATCGCCGCGTGCTGTGCGCTGACCGCGTCGGTCAGCCAGCCGGCCTCCCGGGCCACAGCGAACACCATCGCGAAGTGCTGGGCTTGCTCGGACCCGACCACGTAGATAATGCGGTCCGCGTGCAGGTCACGAATCCGGTACCGGATCGCGGCCATGTCGGTGCTCGCGTACCCGTAGCCGCCGTCGCTCTTGCGCAGGATGAGAGGTAGCGGCGTCCCGTCCCGGCCGGTGAATCCCGGGGGGAAGGCGCACAGCGCGCCGTCACTGATCACCGCGATGCCGTCCGCCTCGAGCTCGTCGCAGACGCTGGCCAGCATCGAGTTGTAGAAGCTCTCCGGGGCCAGGTCGGCGTCGGTGAGCGCTACGTCGAGCCGGGCGTACACGGTGTTGTAGTACTGCTTGGTGTCGTTGACCAGCCTGGTCCACAGCCGCAGGGTCTCGTCGTCCCCGGCCTGCAGCGCCACCACCCTGCGCCGCGACCGCTCCGCGAAAGACGGGTCGGCGTCGAACTTCGCCTTGGCCGCCTGGTAGAAGGCGTTGATGTCGCCGGCGGCGAGCTGAGCGTTCGCCGATTCCTCGCCCACGTCCAGGAGATGCTCGAGCAGCATCCCGAACTGGGTGCCCCAGTCCCCGATGTGATTGGCCTTGATCACCTTGTCACCGAGGTACTCCAGGACCCGCACCACCGAGTCGCCCACCACCGTGGTGCGCAAGTGGCCGACGTGCATCTCCTTGGCCACGTTCGGCGCGGAGTAGTCGACCACGACGGTCTTCGGCGGCTCGGCCGGGAGCACGTCGAGGCGCGGGTCGGCGAGCTGGCCGACCGCCTGGGCGGCGATCCAGTCATCGCGCAGCGTGAGGTTGATGAAGCCGGGCCCGCTCACCTCGGCCGTCTCGATCACCTCGGTGCTGCCGAGGTGGCCGGCCAGCTCGGCAGCGATGTCGCGGGGAGGCCGGCTGAGCCGCTTGGCCAGCGAAAGCGCCACGTTCGACTGGTAATCCGCGAACTGCGACGGCCGGATCAGCGGGTCGGCATCCGTGTACTCGGGTCCGAATGCCGCAGCGAGCGCGGTGGTCATCAGCCCGGCCAGGGCCTGCTGCGGATCGGTCATGTCTCTAGGCTATCGGCTCGCCGCCACCGTTTTACGGGCTCATGGTCGACGCAGGAAGTGGCCGCCGCGCTGCGGGCCGAGCCTTTCGGTGATCTTCTGGCTTATCTGGGCGCGTGCCAGGTTCGCGGCCAGATCGCAGGCCGCAGCGACACCTCGGGCCCGCGCGGCGCCGTGCGCGATCACCACGGTCCCTTCCAGCCCGAGCAGCGCGGCCCCGCCGTAGGTCTCCGTGTCCAAGCGCCCGGCCAGCTCTCGCAGGCCACGCCGCTGGAGCAGCGCCCCGGCCCGGGCGGTTCGCGATCCGGTCAGCGTCTGGAGGAACTGATGCGTGGCGAAGCTGACCGCTCCCTCGAGCGTCTTCAGTGCCACATTTCCGGTGAAACCGTCGGTGACGATCACGTCGACCTTGCCCGCGAGCAGGTCCCCGCCCTCGAGGTTCCCGACGAAGCTGATCGGCAGCCCGCCGTGCGGCGGCTCGCCGTCCAGCAGTTCGTGGGCACGCCGGGCGAGCTTGTTGCCCTTTCCTGGCTCGGCGCCGATCGTGAGCAGGCCGACCCGGGGTTCCTCGATACCGTAGGCCACCTGCGCGTAAGCCACGCCCAGCTGCGCGAACTGGACCAGCATCTCCGGCTTGGGGTCCGCGATCGCACCGGCGTCCAGCAGCAGCGTGGGCGCGGGGCGGGTCGGCAGCACGACCGCCAGCGCGGGCCTGAGCATCCCGACGAGCGGCCGCAGCCGGAGCCTGGCGGTGGACACCACGCCGCCGGTCGAGCCCGCTGAGACCACGGCGTCGGCCTGATCGCGCCTGACCAGCTGGCACGCCACCGCGATGCTCGACCGCGGGCGGCGCCAGCTCGCCAGTGCCCCCTCGTGCATGGCGATCGAGTCCTCCGCCGGCACGATCTGGATATCAGCCAGGGCCCCGTGCCTGGCGAGGAGCGGGCGCAGCACCCCGGGCCGGCCGGTCAGCAGCACCGAGATGCCACCCCGCGCAGCCAGCACCGCGCCGGCGACGATCTCGTCCGGGGCGTGGTCGCCGCCCATGGCGTCCACCGCTATCGGGACCCGTTGCGGACCGTCGCGCGGCGGCTGCATGGCGGGATCCCGCATGCGGCAAGCTTCTCACCGCCGGAAATGCCACCTATCGCCGGCGCTCCGCTATCCGCTCCAGCCGCGTCTGGATGGCGGGAAGCTCGGACAAAACTCGTGGCCTCCCCGACGCATGACCGGGAACCATCAGGGAAACCAGAACGTATCCAGAGTGGGGGCCGAAGCTAACCGGAGGAGCTAACACCGGCCGTGTGGACGGCCAGGCCGCGGGGAAGACTCCGCAATTGCTAGCTGATTTGGGATTGTGACCTAGATTTTCGGCTCACAGACCGGCAGGAAGACCCGCGTTCTACGTCTCGAGGGTTAGCCAGTTCAGGAGCGGCGATCTCGCCGCCAGACCATGGGACCCGCTCAGGCGGCTCGCGCCGGAGCGGCGAACTGCCGAAGGGAGATGCGTGACTGGACTACCTCTGCTGGTGCCCGGCCCGTCGTCGACGGGCCGCCGGTTCCGCGCCTACACGGTCAAGCACCTGGACAAGCTGACCGCCCGGGCAGGGCTGGATGCCGATGAGCGGCTCGCGGTGCGGGCTGTGGCTACAGTGCTGCCCTTCCGGACCAACGAGTATGTCGTCGAGCGTCTCATCGACTGGGACGCGGCACCGGACGACCCGATCTACCGCCTGGTCTTCCCGCAATCGGACATGCTCCCCGAAGCGGACATCCAGCAGATCAGCGGACTGCTGGCCGGAGGTGCCCCGGATACGGAGGTCCGTGCGGCCGCGCACGCGGTGCGCGAGCGGCTGAACCCGCATCCCGCGGGTCAGCTGGCCTTCAACATCCCCGAATTCGCCGACGAGCCGCTGCCTGGGGTCCAGCACAAGTACCCGGAGACCGTGCTGATCTTCCCCAAGCAAGGCCAGACGTGCCACGCGTACTGCACGTACTGCTTCCGGTGGGCCCAGTTCGTCGATGAGCCAGATCTGAAGATGGCGACCGACGACACTGCCAGGATCGCCGACTACCTCCGGCAGCATCCCGAGGTGACAAGCGTCCTGATCACCGGCGGGGATCCGATGATCATGGGCGAGGCTGTGCTGCGGCGGTACGTCGAGCCGCTGCTTGCCCCGGACCTCGAGCACCTCGAGTCGATCCGGATCGGGACTAAATCGCTGGGCTACTGGCCGCAGCGGTTCGTCACCGACCCGGACGCGGACGAGACGCTGCGGCTGTTCGAAGAGGTCGCCGAGGCGGGCAAGAGCCTGGCGTTCATGGCGCACTTCTCCCATCCCAGGGAGCTCGAGTCGTCCCTGGTCGCTGATGCTGTCCGCCGGATCAGGTCGGCCGGCGGGATGATCCGCACCCAGGCACCACTCATCCGGTCCATCAACGATGACGCCGCGACGTGGGCCGGGATGTGGCGCACCCAGATGCGGATGGGCATGGTGCCGTACTACATGTTCGTGGAGCGCGATACCGGCCCGCAGGGGTACTTCGCGGTGCCGCTCGCCAGGGCGCACGAGATCTTCCGGGACGCGTACGCCAGCGTGTCCGGGCTGTGCCGGACCGTCCGCGGTCCGTCCATGTCCGCGACGCCGGGCAAGGTGTGCGTCGATGGCGTCGTGGAGGTGGCCGGCGAGAAGGTGTTCGCCCTGCACATGATCCAGGCGCGCGACCCGTCGATCGTCGGCAGGCCGTTCTTCGCGCGCTACGACCCGAATGCGATCTGGCTGTCCGACCTGGAGCCCGCGTTCGCTTCCCGGTTCCCGTTCGACACCACCCCAGAGGAGCTTCCTGGCCTGTGGGCGCCGGAGGTGCTCGCGTCGCTGAGCTGACCTCCGCCCGCATTTCTCCCGCTGCGACGTGCTCAGGCCACCTGATCGGCCTGGTGCGGCGTACTCGCCTCGGCCGCCGCCTCACCGGCCGGCGAGCCATGCCCGGCGTCCTGCCTCGCCGAGCGCTGCCTGAGCGCCAGGCAGCTGACCGCGCCGACGCCGAGCAGGATCACCGGCAGGAGCATGGTCGTGCGCATGGCCTCGACGTAGCCGAAGGTGAACACGTCGTGGCCGATCCTCGCGACCTCGGCGGCCAGCTGGGCCGGCAGGCCCGCCTGCTTGGAGATCCCGCCGTTCTGGCCGGCCCCGACCTGGATGCCGTTGTTCGCTGCCTTCTGGATCTCGGTGATGAACTGGCCGCGTACCCGGGCTGGCAGCACCGCGCCGCGGGTCCTGGCCTCGCTGGTCATCGTGGACACCAGACGGTTCTGCAGCAGCGCGCCGACCGTTGCCGTGCCGATCACGAGGCCGACCTGCCTGACGGTATTCAGCACCCCCGACGCGGCGCCGGCCATCTGCGGCTGGATGTTCCGCATGGCGGTCGTGACCAGTGGGGCGAACACGCAGCCCATCCCGAACCCGGCCACGATCAGCGGCGCCAGGAAGCTCTGCCAGGAGGACGTCGGCGTCGCGATCAGCGCCAGCCAGCCCATGCCCGCGCCGAACAGGGTCAGCCCGCTCATGAGGATGTACTTGCCGCCGATCTTGTCCGTCAGCCGCCCGGCCACCGGGGCGACGAACACAGAAATCAGTGACGCGGGCGCCAGGGCGAGCCCTGCCTTCAGCGCGGAGAAGCCGATCACGGACTGCAGGTAGATCGTGAACGGAAGGAAGATCCCCATCATGCCGACCGCGAGAACCCCAGACACCCAGTTCATCACCGAGAAGCTCCGGTCGCGGAACACCGCGAACGGAACCAGCGGTTCGGAGTTCTGGGTCAGCTTCTGGTACAGGAGGAACACGGCGAGCAGCACGACGCCGACGCCGAGGATGAGCGGGATGCTGATGAACGACGTGATCGTCCCCCAGCTGTACTTCTGCCCCTCGACCAGGCCGTAGCAGATCGCGAGCAGCGCCGCCGTGGCCAGCAGCACGCCGACGACGTCGATCCGGTGCCTGCGCCCGAGCCGCAGGTCGGGGATGATGACGAACGTCAGCGCGAGCACGATCACGCCGATCGGCAGGTTCACGAAGAAGATGTAGCGCCAGTCGAACGCGGTCACGAGCAGGCCGCCCAGCGTGGGCCCGGCGATGGTCGCCACGCCGGCGACCGCTCCCCAGACGCCGAACGCGGCGCCCCGCCGCTCCGGCGGGAAGGTATTCGTGATGATCGTCAGGGTCTGCGGCATCAGCAGCGCCGCACCCAGGCCCTGAACGGCGCGGAACCCGATCAGCCAGCCGGGGCTCGGGGACAGGCCGCACGCGACGGACGCCAGCGTGAACACGGCCACCCCCACCGCGAACAGCGTGCGCGGCCCGAACAGGTCACCGAGCCGGCCTGCGGTGATGACGAGCACCGCGAGCACGAGCGCGTAGGCATTGAACACCCAGAGAACGTCGTCGAGCGACGCGTGCAGCTTCGTGATCATGTTAGGGATGGCGATGTTGACGATCGTCAGGTCCAGCAATGTCATGAAGAACCCGAGCGAGACCACCAGCAGCACCAGCCACGGGTTCCCGGCGTACTTCCGCACCGTGTCCTCCCCCATTCCTGTCCCAGCCGGAAGGCTGTCAGCCTGTGTGCCGCCAGCAGCCGGTGCCTCGGCCCGCCGTGCCCGCAGCCGACCAGTGGCGCCACCGCCCGGGCGCTGCCCGATGCCGCGGTCTGCGCCGTGCCCGGCACCTAAGCGGTAGCACTCAGCGCGGCGTCGGCATTCCGTGACCGCGGCATTCCTTCGCACCGATGCTAGGCGGGGCCACCGACAATCTCAGCGGCCGCGGGCCGTCGCGGGCCGCTGTTGGCGTTACCGAACCCCATTCGGTTGGCGGAAGAGACGGGCAAGTAAGCTCCCGGCCATGGAACTGAACGGAACCGCGGCTGTCGTATCCGGAGGCGCGAGCGGCCTGGGTGAGGCGGTGGCCCGTGACCTCGCCGCCGCGGGCGCCCGGGTTGTCGTCGCCGACCTCAACGAGCAGCAAGGCAAGGCAGTGGCCGAGGAGATCGGCGGCCTCTTCGTCAGGACCGACGTCTCCGACGAGCAGTCGGTGCAGGCAGCGGTCGACGCCGCCGTTGCGGCAGGCCCCCCGCTGCGGGTGGTCGTGAACTGCGCCGGTATCGGCTGGGCCGCGCGCACGGTGTCGCGGGATGGCTCCCCGCATGATCTTGCCGCGTACCGGAAAGTGATCGACGTCAACCTGATCGGCACGTTCAATCTCATGCGGATCGGCGCGGCGGCGATCGCCAGGACCGAGGCCGCCGACGGCGACGGGCAGCGGGGCGTCGTCATCAGCACCGCCTCGGTCGCCGGCATCGAAGGGCAGACCGGCCAGGTTGCCTATTCGGCCTCCAAGGGCGGGATCATCGGCATGACCGTCCCGGCCGCGCGTGACCTCGCCGCGATCGGGGTGCGGGTCAATACGATCGCCCCCGGGATCATCGACACGCCGATCTACGGCGCCGGGCCCGCCGCCGACGAGTTCAAGGCCAAGCTCAGCGCACCCATCGTCTTCCCGAAGCGGATGGGCACGGCCGCCGAGTTCGCGCACCTGGTGCGGGCGCTGATCGAGAACGACTACATGAACGCCGAGGTCATCCGCTTCGACGGTGGCATCAGGTTCCAGCCCAAGTAGACGGGACGATAGGCCCATGGCGGATGCGGTTCTGACCGAGAAGGACGGCGGGATCGCCGTCATCACCATCAACCGCCCCGAAGCGCGCAACGCCGTCAACGGCGAGGTCGCCCGGGGGATAGCCGCCGCCGTCGACGAGTTCGACGGTGACCGGGACGTGCGGGTCATCATCCTGACCGGTGCGGGCGGCACGTTCAGCGCGGGCATGGACCTGAAGGGCTTCCTGACCGGGGACTCTCCGACCGTGGCCGGCCGCGGCTTCGCCGGGATCACCGAGCGGGCGCCGGTCAAGCCCATGATCGCTGCGGTCGAGGGGTACGCGCTCGCCGGCGGCTTCGAGATCGCGCTGAGCTGCGACCTGATCGTGGCGAGCGAGACGGCGAAGTTCGGGTTGCCCGAGGTCAGGCGGGGCCTGGCGGCGGCCGCGGGAGGACTGCTCCGGCTGCCCCGCCGGGTGCCCTACTACCTGGCCATGGAGATCGTGCTGACCGGCGGGCACTTCCCCGCCGATCGGCTGCACCAGGCCGGCCTGGTCAGTAGGCTGGTCGGCGCCGGCCAGGCCCTGGCCGGCGCCAGGGAACTGGCGGCACAGGTAGCTCTCGGCGCCCCGCTCGCGCTGGCCGCCAGCAAGCGAGTCATCGTCGAGTCGGCGGACTGGCACACCGGCGAGGCGTTCACCCGGCAGGGC
>JASHQP010000511.1 GCA_030039095.1 Streptosporangiaceae bacterium | reverse complement strand
GCGGATAGCCGAACCTGCGGTCGGTCAGGTTCAGGCCGAGCAGCGCCTCCCGGCCCGCGGCCCGCATCGGGCCCAGGTCATGGAGGCTAAGTCCGGTGCGGCGGCGCTGTGCTGCTTCGCGCTGCTCGCCCGCCTGGTCCAGCGGGAGACGGGCAGTCTCGCCGCCGGGGCCGGGGCCGCTGGCCTGTTCGCCGCCGCTTACTCCGTCACGGACACGTGGTTCGACGTCGGCCGGGTCGACTCGCTCTTCCTCGCGCTCAGCATCGGCGGCCTGTACACCGCCCGGTGGATGCGCGGCACGCCCGGTGCCGTCGCCGCCGGAGCGCTGCTCGCCGCCGCGGCGCTCACCAAGCAGACCGCGCTCGCCGAGGGGGTCCTGGTGGTCGCCGCGCTGCTGACCGGCCCGCGCCGCGGACTCGCCTGCGTCGCCGCGCTCGCCGAGATCACGGTGCTGGGTGTCAGCACGCTCGTGCTCGGGCTGGCCAGCGGCGGCTGGTACGTCTACTACGTCTTCGTCCTGATGAGCGAGCACCCGCTGGCCGGCAGCAGTTTCGGCTGGTTCTGGACGGCCCTGGCGACCGGGATGGGCCTGGCCGCGTGCGCCGCCCTGATCGGCACGCGCCGGGTACCCCGCGTGCTGGTGGCGGGCTGTGCCGCGCTGGCGGTCGAGGGCTACGCCGCGCTCGTGCACAGCGGCGGCGTCATCAACGACGTGCTGCCCGCGTACCTCGCCGTGGCGCTGCTGGCGGGCCTTGCACTCGGCCGTGGAGCGGTACCAGGTCGCGGATCCGCGCCCGGCGGCAGACCGGTATGCCGGGTGACGCTGGCGTCGGCCGTGCTCGTCTTGGCCCAGGTGGCGGTGCTGCTCGTCGCCTTGCGACCGTCGCAGGCGATCCCTACGCCCGCCGACCGCAGCGCCGGCGAGCGGCTGCTGGCCGGCCTGCGGGCCATCGGCGGAACCGTCGCGGTCCCCGCGGACCCCGCCCTGAGCATGATGGCGGGGATGGCGCCGGTCGCACACCTGGACGCGGCGGCCGACGTGCTGCGGGCCTCGGACCAGACGGCGATCGCCAGCTTCCGGCGAAGCGCGGCGCAGGCGGTCGCCGGAAGCGCGTTCAGCGCGATCATCACCGACGGCCCCCGGCCGCCGTTCGGGGATCCTCGCTCGCTCAGCCGGTACTACCACCGGTGCCCGCAGCCACTGCTCGCCGGCGTCCGGGCTGGAGTGTTCGTCCCGGTCGCGGGGGCAAAGATGCGCCCCGAATACGTGTGGCTCCCCCAGGGCGGCGATTCCTGCGCCACCGCCGCCCGCCTCCTCGACGGGGCACCCGGGGATGGCCCACCGTGAAATCGCTGCTGCCCTCCGATCCCCCGCCTGGGCCGTTTCGCCGGTCCTTCTGGCGCAGTCCCATCCGGGGCCCGTGGCTGACTTCGGTCTTCGGTGTGCTGCTGCTGGCGTCCATCCCGGTGCTGTTCGCGACCGGCCTGCTGTCTTACGCCGCCTACAACCCGGACCTGAGCCAGGTCAACGACGAGACGCCGGGCAAGGGGCTGCTGGGCTTCTACCTGTTCTCCTGGCCCACTCATCCGGTCTGGCTCTACCGGCTCAACCAGGGTGTGCACGTCACCCTGGGGCTGGTGCTGGTGCCGATCCTGCTGTTCAAGCTCTGGTCGGTGCTGCCGAAGCTGTTCGAGTGGCCGCCGCTGCGCTCTCCAGCGCACGCGCTGGAGCGGCTGTCGCTGTTTCTGCTCGTCGGCGGCGCGGTGTTCGAGTTCGCGACGGGGATCCTGAACATCCAGACGTGGTACAAGTTCCCCGGCTCCTTTTACCCGCTGCATTTCTACGGCGCCTGGGTATTCATGGCGGGCTTCGTCGTCCACGTGCCCCTCAAGCTGCCAGCCATGATCAGGGCGCTGCGCAGCCGCAGCTTCATCGGGGAACTGCGCACCAGCCTGGCCAGGACGCGACCGGAGCCTCCAGAAGCCGGGCAGCTGGTGCCGGTGACGCCGGCGGCGCCAACGATCTCCCGGCGCGGCGTGCTGGCCTTCGCCGGCGCGGGTTCGGCCCTGATCGCGCTGCTGTCCGTGGGCCAGTCCCTGGGCGGCCCGCTGCGATGGACGGCGCTGCTGGCCCCGCACGGCGCGAACGTCGGCAGCCCCGATGACTTCCAGGTCAAACAGACCGCGGCGAGCGCACGTATCAGGGAGTCGGAGACCGGAGAGGCCTGGCGGCTCACGCTCGGCAGCGACGGCCAGGTCGGCCAGGTCGGCCAGCCGGCTGCCGCCCTGAGCCGGGCCGACCTGCTCAGAATGCAGCAGCACATCGCCAGCCTGCCGATCGCGTGCGTTGAGGGCTGGTCCACCGGCAACCAGGCCTGGACCGGGGTGCGGCTCAGCGACCTCGCGCGGCTGGCTGGCGTCACGCACCCCTCGAGCGCCCTGGTCACGTCGCTGGAACGCGGCGGGGCATTCAGCCGGGTGGTGCTCTCGGAGGAGCAGGTCATGGATCCGGACTCGCTGCTGGCCCTGCGCGTCAACGGCTCGGACCTCACACCCGACCACGGCTACCCGGCCCGGGTGATCCTGCCCGCCAGCCCCGGGGTGCACAACACCAAGTGGGTCTCCAGCCTGACCTTCCGGGCTTGACATGCGCGGACTCTTCCGCCGGCCTGACCCGCGCCGGCTGCTCCGATGGCTTGACCCGCGCCGGTTCACGCGCTGGTACGGTGCGGGCCCGCTCCATCTGCTCACCATGCTCGGCTGCTTCGCGCTCGCCGGATACGCCGCAGCCGAACTGCTGCCCAACAACGCCGTTGGCATCCCTATCTGGTTTGCCGGCGCGGTCATCGGCCACGACCTGATCCTGATGCCGATGTACACGGTCGCCGACCGCTCCGCCATGGCCGTCTTCAGGCACCGCCGACCGCAACTGCCGGCCGTGCCGTGGATCAACTACCTGCGCATCCCCGCCGCGCTCTCCGGGATGCTGCTGCTCATCTGGTTCCCGCTCATCTTCCGGCTGCCCGGGCGCTTCACCGCCACCACAACCCTGTCGCTCGACCCTTATCTGTGGCACTGGCTCGCCGTGACCGGCGCGCTGTTCCTGCTGTCCGCCACCGCGCTTGCCGTGCGGCTGCGCCTGAACCGCAGCAAACGAAAGATGCCCAAGCCCGGGCACGAAGCCGCGAGTCATCCCGGACGGCCGGGACAGGCTGGACAGTCCTAGCGCACTGCTGCGATCTGCTGCTGTGGGGCGCGTGCGCCCGAGGACCAGGGCCCTGGCATCACGATCGTGAATCTGCAACGCAGATGACCGTCTCAGCGGGTTCGCCCAGCTTCACCAGGCGACCGATGGCTGCTCGGGTGGCGTTCCAGGAGCCTCGCCGCTACACGGACTTGCAAGACGCAACGCCTGATGCTAGATTCTCTATTATATCGATCGATAATATTGAAAATTCAAGGTTTGGCCTGGTCAGGTAACTTCCGCCAGCGCGTCCGGCCAGCCCGCCGTGCGGGCATTCCAGAAAGTCATGTGGCATGAGTACACAAGATCCCGAGATCTCCGACGGCGCGTGGGCACAGGCGGCGCCGGCCACGGCCGAAGCAGGGACCGCGACGACCGTGGGCGCCCCGCCCGAAGAGCAAGAACTGCCCCGAGGCGCGGTCTCGGGGCTCGGCGTCTTCTCTCAAGGCCTGGCCGCAGCAGCGCCCAGCGTGGCGATCGCCAGCGTCCCGGCGTCACTGTTCCTCATCGCAGGCAAGGGTGCCGTCTGGGCAGCCATCGCCGGCGGCGTGCTGGTCTACCTCATCGGCTACGTGATCAGCCTGCAGGCCAGGCGGACCGTGTCCTCCGGGTCGCTGGGCACTTATGCGGGCAACGGGCTCGGGCCGTGGGGTGCGTTCGCCACCGGGTGGGCCCTCATCCTCGGGTACATAGGCTTCGCCGCCGCCGGGGTCCTCGGCGCGGTGCTTTACTTCAACTCGTTCGTCACGAAGCTCGGCGCACCCGCCGACAACGAGGCAATCAAGGTCGGCATCCTGGTTGTCGTCGCCGCGGCAGCGACCTATCTTCCGCTGCGGGGCGTGTCGCTATCTGTGAAGGTGGGTCTCGGGTTCGAGATCCTGTCGCTGACCGCGATCTTCATCATCATCATCGCCTCGTACGTGACGTACGGCGCGCACTTCGATTCCGGCCAGTGGAGCCTGAGCCACCTTACGAATAGCACGACGTTCATAGCCGCCGTGACCGGCGTCGGCGCCTACGCCGGGTTCGAGAGTTCCGCCTCGCTTGGCCACGAAGCACGCGACGCCCACCGCAACGTCCCACGCGCCATCCTGCGGCTGGTCATCGCCCTGTCGGTCGTGTACCTGATCTCGACTTACCCGGAAGTCCTCGGCTTCAGAGGGCCGCACGGCGTGCTCGGCCCGGACAGCACCCCGCTCCCCGTAGTCGCCGCGAACGCTGGCGTGTCGTGGACATCCTGGATCATTGACATCACGCTCGGCGTCGCGATGACCGTATTTGCCGCCGCCGTGATCAACTCCGGTGCCCGCAGCCTGTTTACCCTGTCCCGCGAGCGCGCGCTGCCCAAGTTCTTCGGCACCGTCCACAAGGGCTTTCGCACTCCGTACATGTCGATCCTGCTGATCGGCGCCGTGGGCCTGCTCCTCGGCCTTTACGGCACGGTCAGCCCAGTCGGCCGTCTGCAGTGGGACGTATACGTCGGCATCGTCTCCAGCTACTCCTACCTCCTGGCCTACATACTCGTGTCGGTCAGCACCCCGCTCTGGCTGCGCCGCATCAGGGCGCTGACCCCAGCGCGGCTCATCGTGTCCGCCCTCGCGGCGGTCGGCATCGGCTATGTGATCTACAAGAACCTCATCCCGGTGCCGCAGGCGCCCTACAACGTACTGCCCTATGTGTTTGCGGGCTTGATCATCGTCGGCCTTACGTGGTATCTGTACCTGCGCCTGTACCGTCCGGAGGTCGCCCGCCGAGTGGGCACAATCCAGACGCTGTCGGAAGCTGAGCAGCAGCGCCTGGCCGATCTGGGCCTGCTCGCAGCCGCGACAGGAGCAAACGAACTGTGAT
>JASHQP010000510.1 GCA_030039095.1 Streptosporangiaceae bacterium | reverse complement strand
CCCCGCGGCGGCCGCGCTCGCCGACGCCGTGCGCGAGGGGGCGCTCGGCCGGCTCACGGTGGAGCGCGCCGACGGCGCCGGCGTCTACGATTCTCCATTGGCCCGGGCGCTGGAACAGGCCGGCTTCCGCCCCACCCCGCGCGGCCTGCGCCTGCGCGCCTAGGCGCCGGCCGGGCCCGACGTAAGCACAGGAGATGGTGACGTGAGCGTTTTCACCGACGCGGAGATCGAGTACCTCAATGGTTCCAGGCTCGGTCACATCGCCACCGTCGGGGCCGACGGCATGCCGCACGTCATACCCGTGGCGGTCTTCTACGACCCGCAGACGCAGACGCTCGTCATCGGGGCCAACGTGCTGCTGGCGGACATGGCTGCCACGAAGAAGTTCCGCGACGCCCGGCGCATGCCAAAGGTGGCTGTGGTCGTGGACGATCGCGGGCCGCGCTTCATCGAGGTGCGGGGCGACGCAGAAACCTACAGCGAGGGTGGGGAGGACATCGGCGAGCGTCTGGGCGCCCCGTTCCGGTTCAGCCCTTCCTGGATCCGCGTCCGGCCGCGCCGCATCGTGGCGGTGGGCATCGAGGGCGCCGGGTTCGAGCGGTCCGCGCGTGACGTCCCCTGACAGTGTGCCGGGAGAGGAGAAGGCCAGCATGTCCGCGCTGAGCGACGCGATCGGGCAGGGGTGGGCTGCCGCCCGGAGAGAGGACCCCGAGCCGACGGTCGGCTACTTCCGCGACCTGGCCCGGCAGCATCCGGGAGACGCCCGGGCGTTGTTCGAGTACGCGGGCGCGCTCGACTTCGCGGGCCGGGAGGCCGAGGCGGCTCCCGTCTACGAGCAGGCCTTCTCGGCGGGCCTGGCCGGCGACGACCTGCGCCGGGGCCTGATCCAGTACGGCAGCACCCTGCGCAACCTCGGGCGCTTCGACGAGGCCGTGGCGGCCCTGCGCCGGGCGGACGAGCAGTTCCCCGGCCACGACTCGATCGCGGCGTTCCTGGCCCTGGCGCTGACGAGCGCCGGGCGGTGCGAGGAGGCGGTGGCCCGGCTTGTTGTCCTGGCACTCGACCGGATCGGCGGCGAAGACCTCGAGCACTACCAGTGGGCGCTCCGCAATTACGCCGCTGAGCTATCCGGCTGATAATTCTGGCGGCCGGGCGCTTTTGCGCCCGATTTGCTATTACGTGCCTGCTGAATTACCCGCAGGCACAGCAAGCCGGGCCGCCCAGACGAACGGCCCGGCTTTGGGTCCTGCAGGATCAGAACCGTGTCCTGACCAGTTACTTGCTGCGACGCTTGCTGCGGCGAGCCATGCCCGGGCGCCGGGTCATAGCCATGACGACGATTGCCGCAACAACGGTCAGCGGTATGAGAGCCATCCGCATCTTGCGCACGATCAAACACCCCCGGATTACGATATGAATCGTACGGGTGCCGCATACCCAACGGGGAGTGCACCAAACCGGTCAGCCCATTCAGGGTTTTCCTTTCGGCCCTTTTGGACAGCGACCGGATGGCGGGCGGCCCTGTTCAGGTGCTGGCCACCGATGCCAGGAGTTCCTGGCGGGCCTGGTCGACGGCGGCTCGGATCGCGCCGCACAGGACCGGGTCGCCGGTCACGCTCGTCGGCACCACCTGCGGCCGGGACGGGCTGATGCGGCCCACCTCGGCGGCGACCCGGGCCGCCAGGTCCGTGCCTCCGGCCAGGCCCACCTCGCCGCCCAGCACGACCAGGCCCGGGTCGAGCACCACGCAGATCGAGGCCACGCCGGTCGCCACCCGGCCGGCCAGTTCGGTGAGGAACGCGCTGCCGCGCTCCGCACCGGCCGAGGCGGCCTCGTGCGCGGCACGCACCGCGGCACCGGCGGTGGCCTCGGTGAACCCATAGCCCGCCGCCAGTGGCACCAGCGCCTGCGCGCCGATCAGAGACTGGAACGCGCCGGTCGCCGGGTGGCTCACGTCCTGGGGCAGCGGCACGCCCGGCACCGGCAGGTAGCCGATCTCGCCGGCCGCCCCGCCGACGCCACGGTGCAGCCGCCCGCCGAGCACGATCGCCAGGCCGATGCCGATGCCCATCCAGACGAGCACGAAGTCGTCGATCCCGTCCGCCGCGCCCGTTGCCCGCTCGGCCATCGCGGCCAGGTTCACGTCGTTCTCGATCGTCACCGGCCTGCCCAGGTCGGCGCGGAGGGCATCGAGGACCCCCTCGTGCCACGCGGGCAGGTTGACCGCCAGCCGCGGATCGCCGGTCTGCGGGTCCAGCACTCCGGGAGTCCCGATCACCAGCGACCGCAGCGCGTCGGGCGATACCCCGACCGAGCGCGCGGCCGCGGCGACCGCGCCGCGCACCAGCTCAACCGGGTCCTGGCCGCCGTTCGGGTCCACCGACACCACGGCGAGCTCTCGGCCGGTGACATCGGCCACGCCGGCGCTGACCCCGTTCAGGTCAACGTGCAGCCCGGCCACGTAGGCGGCGGACGGCACCACGCCGTAGAGGGCGGCGTTCGGCCCGCGGCCACCGGCCAGTTCCCCGGCCACCTCGACCAGGCCGCGCTCCTCGAGCCTGGCGAGCAGCTGTGACGCGGTCACCTTGGACAGGCCGGTGTGCTCGCCGAGCTGGGCCCGGGTCATCGGGCCGCTGGCGAACAGCAATTCGAGCGCCGCGCGGTCGTTCAGCTCGCGCAGCAGGCTTGGCGTTCCTGGCCGTCGTTCCATGCAGCCCCCTCCTGGCTATGGGTACCGTACGGCGGCGGCGCCGGCAGAGGAAAAGCGACTCTGGTGTGTCCGGCCGTCCGGCAGCAGGCCCCGCCCCGAACCGGGCCCGCCCCGAACCGGGCCCGCCGGCGCCGGAGGCCCCCGCCAGAACGGGTTGTGTCTCAATCTTGCAACGGACTCTATCTTATAGGAAACTTTCCTGTTAGTTTCGCCGCATATTCGGCCGCAGCGGGCGCGTCGCCCGGCGGACGCGGCCCGCGAGAACAGCCGGGAAGGGAGATCGAGCAGTGAACCTCACCAGATCGGCAGCCACCATCGGCGCTGCCGTGGTGCTTGCAGGAGCCGCGGCCGGAGTAGCAGGCTGCGGCTCGAGCGGTAGCTCATCGGCGGCCGCGGCCGCGCCCGCCAAGCTCACCGTCTGGCGCATGGGGGCGTCCGTTCCGTCCCAGGTCACCTGGATGACGGGCGTGGTCAAGCAGTTCCACAAGGACTTCCCGCAGTACAAGAACACCAAGGTGGTCGTGGACTGGATCCCGTGGACGGACCGCACCACGGACTGGACCAACGCGCTCACCAGCGGGAAGGGCGGCCCGGACGTCACCGAGCTCGGCAACACCGACACCCCGGGTGTCGCGGCCGAGGGTGCCCTGGCCAACATCACCAGCGAGGTCAAGGCCTGGAAGCCCGGCTCGCAGATCATCGCGGGCAACCTCGCCAACGACACGATCAGCGGCAGCAACTACGCCGTCCCGTGGTTCGGTGGCGTGCGCGGCATCTGGTACCGCAAGGACCAGTTCGCCGCGGCGGGCATCACGTCGACGCCCACGACCTGGGCGGAACTGACCGCCGACGCGAAGAAGCTGATGGCGAAGTACCCGGGCACGTACGGCCTCGGCGCGCCGAGCGACTACACCAACGCGATCGTCAGCTTCATCTGGGGCGCGGGCGGCCAGGTCGCGGTTCAGAAGGGCGGCAAGTGGGTGGCCGAGCTGAACACCCCGCAGTCCGAGGCCGGCATCAAGTTCTACGCCGACCTGCTGCTGACCGAGCACGTGTCGCCGTCCAAGTACATCGGCGAGACCGAACTCGGGGCGCCCGGCGCCACCTCCGGGGGCTCCGACGAGGACTTCGCCAAGGGCACCCTCGACATGTATATCGACGGCCCGTGGGCGGAGTCGTCGCTGGAGGCCGTGAGCACGAAGTACGAGTCGGACTGGGCGTCGTTCCCGATTCCCAGCGAGAACGGCCCGAACCCGGCGCCGGCCTTCGCGGGCGGCTCGGACCTGGGCGTCTGGGCCAAGAGCCCGAACAAGACGGCCGCGTGGGACCTGATCAGCGTCATGGACAGCCCGTCCAACGCGACGACGTTCGCGGACCTGCAGGGCTTCTTCCCCGAGTTCACCTCCGCGCTGTCCGGCGGCAAGTACTCGGGCAGCGCGGTCATGTCCGGGTTCGCGAAGGCCGCGGCTTACACCCAGATCTCGCCGCTGAACTCGAAGAACTGGGCGACCGCTGACGCGACCGACGCGATCATCCCGACGATGATGAAGTCGCTGATGCAAGGGGCCAGCTTCACGGCCACCGTGACCAAGGCCAACACCGAGCTGCAGAACGTGCTCAACACGGGCTCCGAGTCCTGACCCTTCGGTGCATCGTCCCGGCCGGCCACGATTGCCCGGCTGGCCGGCCGGGACACTCACTGCGAGCTCAGGAGACGAGACATGGCCGAGACAGTGGTGCAGCTTCCCGGAACGCCGGCCGCGCACCCGGGCGCCCGCAGCGGCGCGTTCATCCGTCGGCACCGGCTGGCCCCGTACCTCCTGCTGGTGCCCGCGCTGGCCGGCCTGGCGCTGGTGTACTTCTGGCCGCTCACGGCGATGCTGCTCTACTCGTTCCAGAACTACGGGCTGCCGCAGGTCACCGGCGCCGCGCCGGTCCAGTGGGTCGGGCTCGGCAACTTCAGCAGCACGTTCGCCGATCCGGAGTTCTGGCTCTCGCTGCGGATCACGGTCGTCTTCGCCGCGGTCGTCGTGCCGCTGAGCCTGGTCGCCGGCACGCTGGTCGGATTGCTGCTGAACAGGCTCGGGCCCAAGATGTCGGGGTTCGTGGCCATCGCCGCTCTGCTGGCCTGGGCCACTCCCCCGGTCGCCGGCAGCGTGCTGTTCTACTGGCTGTTCAACCCCGACGGCGGGCTGGTCGACTGGACCCTCAGCAAGATGCCGCACTGGCTCGTCGGCAGCACCAACTGGGCCGGGTACAACTGGACGACCACCGGCGCGCTGCAGGCGTACACCGTGCTGACCGTGCTGGTGGTCTGGACGTCGTTCCCGTTCATCGCCGTCAGCGTGCTGGCCGGCCTCAAGACCGTGCCCGCCGAGCTCTATGAGGCCGCGCGGATCGACGGCGCCGGCCCGTGGCGGGTGTTCTGGCGGATCACCTATCCGCTGCTCAAGCCCATCTTCCTGGTACTGCTGCTGCTGTCGGTGATCTGGGACTTCAACATCTTCACCCAGACGTACCTGCTGACCGGCGGCCTGGCCAACCGCAACGAGTTCAACCTGGGCCTGTACATCTACGACAAGGGGTTCACGTTCCCGCCCAGCTACGGCCTCGGCGGCGCGCTGGCCATCATCTTCACCCTGATCCTGCTCGTGGTCACGCTCGGCTACGTCCGCGCGGCCGTCCGGCAGGGAGCCCTGACGTGATCTCCACCCGGATGAGCCCCCGGACGGCCAGGCGGGCACGGAAGATCGGCCTCAATGGCCTGGGCGTGCTGATCGCGCTCGTCACCCTGTTCCCGATCTTCTGGATGGTGTCCACGGCGTTCAAGCCGTCACAGGAGATCTACTCGCTCACGCCCAGCCTGCTGCCGGCCCACCCCACGTTCGGCAACTTCTCCCGGGTGATCAGCGGGCAGGCCTCCGGCATCGGCACGGTATGGCTGTTCTTCCGCAACAGCCTGGCGGTCACCCTGGCCGCGGTGCTGATCTCCTCGTTCCTGTCGCTGCTGGCCTCGGTCGCGGTGGCAAGGTTCCGGTTCCGGTTGCGCGCATCGTTCCTGATCATGCTGCTGATCGTGCAGATGATCCCCGGGCAGGCGCTGATCATCGGGCTGTTCCGGGAGTTCGACCAGCTCAACCTGCTGCAGAACCTCCTCGGACTGGTGATCGTGTACGCGGCCCAGGCGCTGCCCGTGTCGATCTGGATGCTGCGCAACTTCGTGGCCACGGTGCCGAGGGAACTGGACGAGGCAGCGGCCATCGACGGCGCCGGCGCGGTGACGATCTTCTGGCGGATCCTGCTTCCGCTGGTGGCCCCGGGCCTGGTCGCCACCAGCATCTTCGCGTTCATCACGGCTTACAACGAGTTCATCGTCGCGCTGACGTTCCTCGGGCAGGCCCACTCGACCTACACCTTGCCGATCTACGTGACCTACTTCTTCGGCCGGGGCGGCGCCGAGTGGGGCCCGATCATGGCCGCCTCGACCATGTACACGATCCCGGTCGTGATCTTCTTCCTGATCATCCGCCGGCGCCTGGTCGGCGGCCTGGTGGCCGGGGCGGTGAAGGGGTGACGGCACCCGCACACAGCGGCGACCCCGGCCTGGCCCGGCTTGCCGACGCCATCCTCATCCCGCCCTTCGGCGGCCGCGCCGCGCCGGGGTGGGTGCTGGACGCGCTCCGTGACGGGCTGGGCGGCGTGACCGTGTTCGGCCCGAACATCGCCGACCCGGCGCAGCTTTCGGCGCTGACGGCGCGGCTGCGGTCGGTTGCCACCGAGCCACTGATCGCCATCGACGAGGAGGGCGGCGACGTCACCAGGATCGGGCACCTGGTCGGCAGCAGCTACCCGGGCAACGCCGCGCTCGGCGCCGTCGACGACGTGGCCCTCACCGAGGCCGTGTACCGCGCGCTGGGCACCGACCTCGCGGCGCTCGGGATCAACGTCGACCTGGCACCGTCGGTGGACGTGAACACCGCCGCCGACAACCCGGTGATCGGCACCAGGTCATTTGGCGCCGACACCGCCCTGGTGGCGAGGCACGCGGCGGCCGCCGTGGCCGGCCTGCAGGCCGCCGGTGTTGCCGCGTGCGCCAAGCACTTCCCCGGTCACGGCAGCACCCGCATCGACTCGCACGACTCGATCGCCACGGTCGACGTTTCGCTGACGGTGCTGGCGCAGCGGGATCTGCCGCCGTTCTCGGCCGCGATCGCCGCGGGCGTGCGCGCGGTCATGCCGGGCCATCTGCGGGTTCCCGAGCTGACCGGCGACCTGCCCGCCTCGCTGTCCGCCCCGGCGCAGACCGGGCTGCTGCGCGGCGAGCTCGGCTTCACGGGAGTGATCATCTCTGACGCGCTGGAGATGCGGGCGGTGAGCAAGCCATTCGGGCTGCCCGAGGCCGCGGTGCTGGCCGTCGCGGCAGGCACGGACCTGCTCTGCTTCGGCCGCGACCGCCGCCGTGACGCCTTCCTGGCGGTGCGCGACGCCCTCGCCGCCGCCGTCACCTCGGGCCGGATGCCGGGG
>JASHQP010000509.1 GCA_030039095.1 Streptosporangiaceae bacterium | reverse complement strand
GGCGGCCGCGGCAGGAGCGGCACCCAGGGCGCATTCGGGCGGCCGGGCGGGCGCCCGGCCCGGGCCCGGAGGTCGAGGAAGCAGAGGCGCCAGGAGTTCGACAACATGCAGGCGCCGGCGATCGGCGGCGTGTCGATCCCGCGCGGGAACGGGCAGGTCATCCGGCTCTCGCGGGGTGCGTCGCTGAGTGACTTCGCCGACAAGATCGGGGTGAACCCTGCCTCGCTGGTGCAGGTGCTCTTCCACCTTGGCGAGATGGTGACCGCGACCCAGTCGGTCAACGACGAGACGCTGCAGTTGCTCGGCGCCGAGCTGAACTACAACGTCCAGGTCGTCTCCCCCGAGGAGGAGGACCGGGAGCTGCTCGAGGCGTTCGACATCGAGTTCGGCGAGGACGAGGGCGAGGACTCCGACCTGCTGCCCCGCCCGCCGGTGGTGACCGTGATGGGTCACGTCGACCACGGCAAGACCAAGCTGCTCGACGCGATCAGGCGCACGAACGTGGTGGCTCACGAGGCCGGCGGCATCACCCAGCACATCGGCGCGTATCAGGCCAACACCAAGGTCGACGGCCAGGAGCGGAGAATCACCTTCATCGACACTCCTGGTCACGAGGCCTTCACCGCCATGCGTGCCCGCGGTGCCGAGACGACCGACCTGGTCGTGCTCGTGGTCGCGGCGGACGACGGCGTGAAGCCGCAGACCACCGAGGCGCTCAACCACGCTCAGGCGGCCGGCGTGCCGATCGTCGTGGCGGTCAACAAGATCGACAAGGAGGGCGCCGACCCGGCCCGGGTCCGTGCGCAGCTCACCGAGTACGGGCTGGTGGCCGAGGAGTTCGGCGGCCAGAACCTCTTCGTCGACGTGTCCGCCCGGGAGGGCACCGGCATCGATGACCTGCTCGAGGCGATCGTGCTGACCGCGGACGCCGAGCTGGACCTGCGCGCCAATCCCGACCAGCAGGCTCAGGGTGTCGCGATCGAGGCCGAGCTGGACAAGGGCCGCGGGCCGGTCGCCACCGTGCTCGTGCAGCGCGGGACGCTGCGGATCGGTGACTCGATCGTCTGCGGCGAGGCGTTCGGCCGGGTCCGGGCCATGCTGGACGAGAACCGTGACACGGTCAGCGAGGCGCCGCCGTCCCGGCCGGTGCAGGTGCTCGGTCTCACCGCGGTGCCCAACGCCGGCGACAGCTTCCTGGTGGTCGACGACGACCGAGTCGCCCGGCAGATCGCCGAGCGGCGCGAGGCCAGGGAACGCAGCGCGATGTTCGCGCAGCGGCGGCCGCGGGTCACCCTGGAGGACCTGGAGTCGGCGCTCAAGTCCGGCGAGCGGGAAGAGCTGCTTCTCATCATCAAGGGCGACGTGTCCGGTTCGGTCGAGGCGCTCGAAGATGCCCTGCTCCAGCTCGACGTCGGCGAGGAAGTCGTGCTCCGGGTCATCGGCCGTGGCGTCGGCGCGATCACCCAGGACGACGTCAACCTGGCCATCGCCTCCGAGGCCGTGATCATCGGCTTCAACGTCCGCCCGGCGGGCCGGGCCGGCGAGCTCGCCCAGCGCGAGGGCGTGGACATCCGCTACTACTCGGTGATCTACCAGGCCATCGAGGAAGTCGAGGCCGCGCTCAAGGGCATGCTGAAGCCGATATTCGAGGAAGCCCAGCTCGGCACCGCCGAGGTGCGGGAGATCTTCCGGGTGCCCAGGGTCGGCAACGTGGCAGGCTGCATCGTCCGCTCCGGCACGATCACCCGCCACAGCAAGGCACGCCTAGTCCGCGACGGCGTCGTGGTCTCGGACAGCCTCAGCATCGAGTCGCTGCGCCGGTTCAAGGACGATGCCACCGAGGTCCGCGAGGGCTTCGAGTGCGGCATCGGCCTCGGCTACAACGACGTCCGGGTCGGCGACGTGATCGAGACGTTCGAGATGCGGGAGAAGCCAAGGGCATAGCGCTCAGTCATCAGCCGGGAACACCGAATGTATGTGGGTGCGCTAACGCTGGACGTGCTGCTCGGAGACGTGCGCTCGCTGAAGCAGAAGCGTTCCGCGGTCCGGCCGCTGATCGCGGACGTGACCCGGCGTTTCCCGGGTGCGTCCGTGGCCGAGACCGGGCACCTCGACCTGCACCGGCGGGCGGAGATCGGCGTGGCGGTGGCGGCGTCGACGGCGGCGCGGGCCACCGAGGTTCTCGACGCGTGCGAGCGTTTCGTCGCGGGCCGACCCGACATTGAGCTGCTGTCCGCGAGGCAGCGGCTGTTCAGCGAGGAGGAGTGAGCCAGCCATGGTGGACACGGGCCGGGCGCGCAGGCTGGGCGAGGCGATCGCGCAGATCGTCGCCGAGATGCTGGAGCGCCGGATCAAGGACCCGAGGCTCGGCTTCGTCACGGTAACCGAGGCCCGGGTGACCGGCGACCTCCGCGAGGCTACCGTTTTTTACACGGTCTACGGAACCGCGGAGGAACGCGCCGCGTCGGCCGCCGCGCTGGCCAGCGCCGCCGGCCTGATCCGGTCCGAGGTTGGCAGGCAGACCGGGGTGAAGCACACGCCCTCGATCACCTTCGAGGAGGACACGGTGCCCGACACGGCGCGGAACATCGAGGAGCTCGTGGCCCGGGCCCGCGACGCCGACGCCGAGGTCGCGGCGGCCCGGGTGGGCGCCGAGCCCGCGGGCGACCCGGATCCCTACCGGGTCCGCCCGGAGCCCGACGACGATGACGAGGGAGACGACCTCGATGGCAGCCCGGCCGACGGGAACGGCGCGGGCCCGCTCGGCCGCTACCCGACCCTCTAGACGGACCGTAGCTGGCCGGCCACGGAGCAGGTTTTCCGGGGGCCCCGGAATCGAGCCGCGCGCGGTTTGTCGTTGGGGGGTATGCGGGGGGTGAAACCCCCCGCATGGACGATTACCCGGCGGCCGGTGACGGCAGCGCGAGATACTCACGGTCGTGACGACCGAGCAAGTGAGCACCGAGGAAGAGTGGGAGCGGGCCGTCAAGGTACTGGCCGGGGCCAGCGAGATCTGCCTGGCCTGTCACGTCCGGCCGGACGGGGACGCACTCGGCTCGATGCTCGCGGTTGCGCACGCGCTGGGCGCACGCTGCCGGGCCCCGGACGGGCCCGCCGGGCCGGCCAGCATCATCGCCTCGTTCGGCGACCGGCCGTTCGAGGTGCCGCGCATTCTGACGTTCCTGCCCGGCACCGACCTGCTCAGCCCGCCGGAGGTGTTTCCCGAGCGGCCCCAGGTCATGGTGACCTTCGACGCGGCCAGCCCGGACCGGCTCGGCCTGCTCGAGGCGAGCGCGGCCGCGGCCGGTGAGCTGATCGTCCTCGACCACCACGCATCCAACACCAGGTTCGGCACCGTGAACCTGATCGACGATATGGCCGCGGCTACCGCCGTGCTCGCATTCGAGCTGGTCGGCAGGCTCGGCGTGGAACTGTCCCGGGACATCGCGCTCGGCCTGTACGCGGGTCTCGTCACCGACACCGGCTCGTTCAAGTACTCGAACACGTCCGCGGGAGTCCATGAGCTCGCCGCCCGGCTGCTGCGGACCGGCATCGAGCCGGGAGCGGTGGCGCACGAACTGTGGGACCGCAGCCCGTTCGGGTTCCTTGGCATGCTGTCCGCCGTGCTCGGGCGGGCGCGGCTCGAGCCGGACGCCGCGGCAGGCAACGGCCTGGTGTGGACGACGGTCACCCGCGGCGACCGGGCGGCCGAGGGACTGCCGTACGAGGCCGCCGAATCAGTGATCGACGTGGTGCGCCGCACCGACGAGGCCGACGTCGCGGTCGTGCTCAAGGAGGACGACGACGGGTGCTGGCAGGTGTCGGCCAGGTCGAAGGGCCAGGCCGACGTCGGGCGTGCCTGCGTGGCGCTGGGCGGCGGCGGCCACCGGCTCGCGGCGGGCTTCACCGCGAGCGGCCCGGCCAGCGACGTGATCGCCGCGCTGTGCCGCCAGCTCGCGATCGCTGCCGCACCGGCTGGCGGGAGGTGACCGGGGCGGCAGGCGGCGGGCAGCGCAGCCAGGGCGGGCAGAGCAGGCCGGCGCGGGGAAGGGGGCAGTGGGGCGGGGGCCTGGTCATCGTCGACAAGCCGCAGGGGCTCACCTCGCACGACGTCGTGGCGCGGATCCGCCGGCTGGCCGGGACCCGCCGGGTCGGGCACGCCGGCACGCTGGACCCTATGGCCACCGGTGTCCTCGTGATCGGGGTGGAGAAGGCCACCAGGCTGCTCGGCCACCTCGCTCTCGCCGAGAAGGAGTACTCGGCGACGATCAGGCTCGGCCAGGCGACCGACACCGACGACGCCGAAGGCCAGGTGACAGCCGAGACCTCGGCGGCCGGGGTCTCGCAGGAGGCGCTCGAAGCGGCCGTGGCCACGCTGACCGGCGAGATCGAGCAGGTCCCGCCCGGGTACAGCGCGATCAAGGTGGCCGGGAAGCGCGCGTACCGCCTGGCCCGCGAGGGCGCCGCGCCCGAGCTAGCGGCCCGGAGTGTCACCGTGACCGAGTTCACCGTGCTGGCCGTTCGGCGCGCCGGCGCCGTGCTCGATGCCGACGTCACGGTCACGTGCTCCAGCGGGACCTACATCCGCGCGCTGGCCCGCGACGCTGGCCGCGCACTCGGCGTCGGCGGGCACCTCACCGCGCTGCGCCGGACGCGCGTGGGACCTTACGAGATCGCGTCCGCGGTCACCCTCGATCAGCTCTCGGCCAACTTCACGGTGACGCCGCTCGCCGAGGCGGCCCGCGTCGCGTTCAGGCCCGTGCAGCTCACCGGGGATCAGGCGCGCTCGGTCGCGCACGGGGGCCGGGTCGCGATCGAAGACCTGGACTGGCCGCCGGGGCCGCCGAAGCCGCCCGGGCCGGTCGCGGCGTTCGCCCCGGATGGCTCGCTGATCGCGCTGCTCACCGACGAGGCCGGGCGGGCGAGGCCGCTCGCCGTCTTCGTCCCGTGACCCCGCCGCGCAGTGCGCTTGCGCGGCGCGTGGCAGGCTTGGAGCGTCAGGCGGACGCGACCGGGGGAAGGAAACGAACATGTACCGCTGGGAGGGCCTGGACGAAGTGCCCGACGGCTGGGGTCCGTCCGTGGTCACCATCGGGGTCTTCGACGGCGTGCACCGCGGCCATCAGCGCGTCGTGGGCCGCGCCGCCGACATCGCCGCGGGGCTCGGGCTGCCGGTGGTGGTGGTCACGTTCGACCCGCACCCGGACGAGGTGGTGCGGCCCGGCTCGCATCCGCCGTTCCTGTGCAGCGCCAGGCGGCGCGCCGAGCTGCTCGCCGGGCTCGGTGTGGACGCGGTGTGCGTGCTGCCGTTCACCCGTGAGTTCTCGCAGCTCGGGCCCGACGAGTTCGTCCGCGCGGTGCTCGTCGACCGGCTGCACGCCGCGCGGGTGGTGGTGGGCGAGGACTTCCGGTTCGGCTACCGCGCCGCGGGCGACGTCGCGCTGCTCGCGGAGCTCGGCGAGAAGTACGACTTCACCGCCGAGGGGGTGCCACTGGTCGCCGACGACGGCGTCCGGGTCTCCTCCAGCGGGATCCGGGCTCAGCTCGCGGCCGGTGACGTGATCGGCGCCGAACGCGACCTGGGGCGCCCGCACCGGGTGGAGGGCGTCGTGGTGCGGGGCCACCAGCGCGGCCGGGCACTCGGCTTCCCGACCGCGAACCTCGAGACGATCCCGCACACCGCGATCCCCGCCGACGGCGTCTACGCGGGCTGGCTCACTGCCCTGGATCCCTCGGGCGGGGAGGCCCACCGCTGGCCCGCGGCGATCTCTGTCGGCACCAACCCGACCTTCGACGGGCAGGAACGCAGCGTCGAGGCGTATGCCCTGGATCGTGACGACCTGGACCTGTACGGGGTGCACGTTGCCGTGGACTTCGTCGCCAGGCTCCGCGGCATGGAACGCTTCGACTCGGTCGACGACCTGGTGGCCCAGATGCACCTGGACGCGGACGCCGCCCGGCTGGTCTGCGCCGGCGGGTAGCGGCGTCCGCGGTTGCGGCCGCCTATCCGGCGTGCCGGGACGGACGGCGTGGTATCCTGAAGAGTCGGCCGGTGTATCCGGTCAGGTTAGCTGCGCCCTCATGCGGCTCACCTTCCGGGAAGGCGGTCACGCTGTTCACGGCGTGACGTGCACCCGGACGCATCCTGCCCCGAGCGGTCTGGCGACCGCACCACCGGGGCGCCCAGCAACGAGCACATGACGAAGGAGCAACGTGCCGCTAGAGACCACGGTGAAGAAGGAGATCATTGCCGGGCACGCGACCACTGAGGGTGACACCGGCTCGCCGGAGGTCCAAGTCGCGCTGCTGACACGGCGGATCCAGGATCTGACCGAGCACCTCAAGGTGCACAAGCACGATCACCACAGCCGCCGCGGGCTGCTGCTGCTGGTCGGCCGCAGGCGCCGGCTGCTGCAGTACCTGTCCCGCAAGGACATCAACCGCTACCGCGAGCTGATCGAGAAGCTCGGCTTGCGCAGGTAGCTCGGGGCAAACGCCCGCTGGGCTCCGCGCCCGGCGGGCGTACAACTGAATACGGCGAACAGACAAACAGAACGACGTCCCGCGGACCCGGCCCAGAGCGGCCAAAGTGCCGGTCCTCGGTAGTGGTTCTCGGGCCTTACCGGGCCGAGGACTTCGATCGAAGACCGGCCGACTGCCGGCCTGGCCAGGCGGTCGGTGCGTGCTCACTGGTGGCGGGCAGACGCGGGACCTCACGAAGGAGGTCTCACCCGTGACTGGAATTCAGGAGGGTGTGCATACCGCCGAGGTCACCATCGACAACGGCGCATTCGGATCACACAAGATCCGCTTCGAGACCGGCCGGCTGGCGAAGCTCGCCGCGGGCTCGGCCGTCGTCTATCTCGACGACGAAACCATGGTGCTGTCCGCGACCACCGCGTCCAAGCACCCCAAGGAGGGCCTCGACTTCTTCCCGCTGACGGTGGACGTCGAGGAGAAGATGTACGCGGTGGGCCGGATTCCCGGCTCGTTCTTCCGCCGGGAGGGCCGCCCGTCCGAGGACGCGATCCTCACCTGCCGGCTGATCGACCGGCCGCTGCGGCCAACGTTCACGCACGGGCTGCGCAACGAGGTCCAGATCGTCGAGACGGTCATGGCGCTGCATCCCGACGCGCTCTACGACGTCGTCGCGATCAACGCCGCGTCGCTCTCCACGCAGCTGTCCGGGCTGCCGTTCTCCGGGCCGGTCGGCGGCGTGCGGGTTGCCCTGATCAAGGGCCACTGGGTTGGCTTCCCGACCTACTCGCAGCTCGAGGAAGCCACCTTCGACATGGTCGTGGCCGGCCGGGTGCTCGACGACGGCGATGTGGCGATCATGATGGTGGAGGCCGAGTCCACCTCGAGCACGCTGCGGCTGATCGCCGACTCCGGCAGCGGCGCCGTGGCGCCGACCGAGGACACCGTGGCCGCCGGGCTCGAGGCCGCGAAGCCGTTCATCAAGGCCCTATGCGAGGGGCAGCAGCAGATCGCGGCCGTCGCGGCCAAGGAGGTCGCCGACTACCCGGTCTTCGTCGACTACCAGCAGGACGTCTACGACGCGCTGGCTGGTGAGGTCTCCGACGACCTGGCCAAGGCGCTCACGATCGCGAGCAAGCAGGACCGCGAGGCCGAGACCGACCGGGTCAAGGCGCTGGCGGTCGAGCGCCTCGCCGGCCAGTTCGAGGGGCGCGAGAAGGAAATCAGCGCGGCGTTCCGGTCGCTGACCAAGAAGCTGGTCCGGGAGCGCATCATCCGCGATGGCCTGCGGATCGACGGCCGGGGCCTGGCCGACATCCGGCGGCTGTCCGCGGAGGCGGGCGTGCTGCCCCGGGTGCACGGCTCGGCCCTGTTCGAGCGCGGCGAGACCCAGGTCCTGGGCGTCACCACGCTGAACATGCTCCGGATGGAGCAGATGATCGACACGCTCAACCCGGAGCGCACCAAGCGCTACATGCACAACTACAACATGCCGCCGTACTCGACCGGCGAGACCGGCCGGGTCGGCTCGCCCAAGCGGCGCGAGGTCGGCCATGGCGCGCTGGCCGAGCGGGCGCTGATCCCGGTGCTGCCCACCCGGGAGGAGTTCCCGTACGCGATCCGGCAGGTGTCGGAGGCCATCGGCTCCAACGGCTCCACCTCGATGGGATCGGTCTGCGCGTCCTCCATGTCGCTGCTGGACGCGGGCGTGCCGCTGAAGGACATGGTGGCGGGCATCGCGATGGGCCTGATCCACGAGGGCGGCGACTACGTGACGCTGACCGACATCCTCGGCGCCGAGGACGCGTTCGGTGACATGGACTTCAAGGTCGCCGGGACCAAGGACGTGATCACCGCGCTGCAGCTCGACACCAAGCTGGACGGCATCCCCGCCTCGGTGCTCGCGGCCGCGCTCAAGCAGGCCCGCGGCGCGCGGCTCACCATCCTCGACGTGATGCGCGAGGCGATCGACACGCCGGGCGAGATGAGCCCGTTCGCACCGCGGATCATCACGGTCAAGGTGCCGGTCGACAAGATCGGCGAGGTCATCGGGCCAAAGGGCAAGATGATCAACTCCATCCAGGAGGACACCGGCGCCGAGATCACCATCGAGGACGACGGCACGATCTACATCGGGGCCACCGACGGCACGTCGGCCGAGGCCGCGCGGTCGGCGATCAACGCGATCGCCAACCCGCACATCCCCGAGGTCGGCGAGCGGTTCCTGGGCACGGTCGTGAAGACGACCACGTTCGGGGCGTTCGTCTCGCTGCTGCCCGGCCGGGACGGCCTCCTGCACATCACCCAGATCCGCAAGCTGCACGGCGGCGCCAGGATAGAGAACGTCGACGACGTCATCTCGGTCGGTGACAAGATCCAGGTCGAGATCCGCGAGGTGGACGACCGGGGCAAGCTGTCGCTGGTCCCGGTCGAGGTCGTGGAGCGCGAGGCGGCCGGCGAGGACCTGGGCGGCGGCGACGACCGCCGCTCGCGGGACGGCGGGGACCGGGGCGAGCGCCGGGACCGGGGCGACCGGGGCGACCGGGGCGACCGGGGTGGTGACCGCCCCCGCGGCGATCACTACCGCACCCGGGAGCGCCACCGCGGACCGCGCAACTCATGACCGAGCGCACGCAGCAGCCGCCGGCCGGCGGCGACTCCCCGGTTGCCCGCACCGTCCTTCCCGGCGGCCTGCGGGTGATCACCGAGTCGCTGCCCGCCGTGCGGTCGGCGGCCTTCGGGATCTGGGCGGGCGTCGGGTCGCGGGACGAGGATCTCGAGCACGCCGGCGCCACGCACTACCTCGAGCACCTGCTGTTCAAGGGCACGTCCCGGCGCAGCGCGCTGGACATCTCCGCGGAGATGGACGCGGTCGGCGGCGAGCTGAACGCGTTCACCGCCAAGGAGTACACGTGCTACTACGCGCGGGTGCTCGACGCCGACCTGCCGCTGGCGATCGACGTGCTGGCCGACATGGTGACCAGCTCGCTGATCGAGGAGAAGGAAGTCGACGCCGAGCGGGGCGTGATCCTCGAAGAGATCGCGATGAACGAGGACGACCCCTCCGACACCGTGCACGAGGCCTTCGCGGCGCAACTGTTCGGCGACTCCCCGATGGGCCGCCCGATTCTCGGCAGCATCGACTCGATCAACTCGATTACCCGCCCGCAGATCAGCGAGCACTACGCGGCGCGGTACAAGCCGGAGAACCTGGTCGTAGCGGCCGCAGGCAGCCTCGAGCACGAGCAGGTGGTCGAGCTGACGCGGGCCGCGTTCGGGGCGGCGCTCTCCGGGCCCGCCGCGCCGCTGCCGCCGCGGCTGCCCGCTCCCGGAGCGGTCGAGGCTGCGACCGGCACCGGCATCCGGCTGGTGTCTCGGGGCATCGAGCAGGCCAACCTGGTGCTGGGCTGCGGCGGCCTGTCACGGACCGACGACCGCCGGTTCGCGCTCGGCGTGCTGAACGCGGCGCTGGGCGGCGGCATGTCGTCCCGGCTGTTCCAGGAGGTGCGCGAGAAGCGCGGCCTTGCCTACTCGGTGTACAGCTTCAGCTCGCAGCACGCCGACTCGGGGATCTGGGGCGTCTACGCGGGCTGCCTGCCGGCCAAGGCGGACGAGGTGCTGTCGATATGCCGCGACGAGATCGCCAAGGTGATCTCCGGCGGGCTGACCGACGACGAGCTGGACCGCGGCAAGGGCCAGCTGCGCGGGTCGATCGTCCTCGGCCTGGAGGATCCGTCGTCGCGCATGAGCAGGCTGGGCAAGGCCGAGCTGGTCTACCCGCGGCTCGAGCCGGTCGATGAGATCATCGCGTCCATCGACGCGGTGACCCACGACGACGTGCGCGAGGTCGCGGCCAGCGTGCTGGCCCGGCCCAAGGCGCTCGCGGTGGTCGGGCCGTTCGACGACGCCGACGCGTTCGCCGCCGCACTGGGCTGACCCGGGGACCGGCGGGACGGGGAGAGGCGCAGCACGACACGGGTGGACGGCGAGCGGAGGGCACGATGATCAAGGTCGGGGTGCTCGGTGCCAAGGGGCGCATGGGGTCTGAGGTGTGCCGGACGGTGGAGGCCGCCGCCGACCTGGAACTGGCCGCCGCCGTCGACGTCGCAGACGCGCGTGACCCGCTGGCGGCCTGCGACGTGGTCGTGGACTTCACCCACCCCGGTGCGGTCATGGACAACCTGCGCTGGTGCGTGGAGCACGGCAGGAGCGCCGTCGTCGGGACGTCGGGGTTCGGCGAGGCCCGGCTGGCCGAGGTGCGGGGCTGGCTCGGCGAGCGCCCGTCGGCCCGGGCGCTGATCGTGCCGAACTTCTCCATCGGCGCGGTGCTGATGATGTACTTCGCCGCGAAGGCGGCGCCGTTCTTCGAGTCGGCCGAGATCATCGAGCTGCATCACGCCGCCAAGGCCGACGCGCCGTCGGGGACGGCGACCCGGACCGCGTCGCTGATCGCGCAGGCGCGGGCCGGCGCCGAGCTCGGGCAGCCGCCGGACGCCACGGTGTCCGAAGTGGCCGGCGCGCGAGGTGCCACCCTCGACGGGATACGGGTGCACTCGGTGCGGCTGGCCGGGCTGCTGGCGCACCAGGAGGTGCTGCTCGGCGGGCACGGCGAGATCCTGACGATCAGGCATGACTCCATGGACCGGTCGTCGTTCATGCCCGGGGTGCTGCTGGCGGTGCGGGGCGCCGGCTCGCTGCCGCCGGGGCTGACGGTCGGCCTCGACGGGATGCTCGGCCTATCCTGAGAGCGGGGGAAGCCCGGCTGCAGGCGGGGAAGCCCGGCTGCAGGCGGGGGAAGCTGGCTCACAAAGGGGGCAAGCTGGCCGATGAAGGCGATTCTCAATGTGATCTGGCTCGTGCTCTGCGGGCTGTGGATGGCGATCGCGTACGTGATCGCCGGACTGATCTGCTTCGTCCTGATCATCACGATTCCGTTTGGTATCGCGTCATTCAGGATCGCGAGCTACGTTCTGTGGCCGTTCGGCCGGACGATCGAGCCGCGCCGCAGCGCAGGGGTCGGCTCCATGATCGGCAACATCATCTGGATCGTGCTGTTCGGCTGGTGGCTCGCGATCGGGCACCTGGTGACCGGCGTGGCCCTGTGCGTGACGATCATCGGCATCCCGCTCGGGCTGGCCAACTTCAAGATCATCCCGATCACGCTGCTTCCGCTGGGCGTCCAGATCGTCCCGACCGACCGGCCGTTCACCAGGATGGCCTGAGGGCGGCCCGATCCGGTG
>JASHQP010000508.1 GCA_030039095.1 Streptosporangiaceae bacterium | reverse complement strand
CGGCGCAGCCGCGGCGAGGCCTCGGCGCGCGCGGCGACGACCGCGAGCGGCACCAGGCGCTGAGGCCCGTGGGGCCCGTCGACCAGCCGGGACGGGATCTGGCCGGTCCGGTACCAGCTGCGCAGGGCCGCGCGGGACGCCCCCGTTTCGGCCGCGGCCCGCTCGAGCGGCACCCAGTCCGAGTTCTCGAGCCGGGCGGCGAGCTCGAGCTCGAGCTCCCACTCGTCGAGCCGGTCCTCCCAGTCCATGCCGCGCCTTCCTCTGCCGCATCCCGCGCGCTCAGGTCACGCGCATCTACCCTATTATTAGCATGGTATTGACGGGGTGCAACCTCTTGCCGGACTCTTGGTCTCATGTTCGAGAGATTCACGAACCGAGCCCGCCACGTCGTCGTGCTTGCCCAAGAGGAAGCGCGAGACCTGAACCACAACTACATCGGCACCGAGCACATCCTGCTCGGCCTGCTCGGCGAGCCCGAGGGCTACGCCGGCCGCGTCCTTGCCAGCTTCGGAATCACGCGCGCCGGCGCGCGTGAAGAGGTCACGGCCATGATCGGCCTCGGGGCCGCGGCACCGAGCGGGCACATCCCGTTCACGCCGCGCGCGAAGAAGACCCTCGAGCTCTCGCTGCGCGAGGCGCTGCAACTGCACCACAACTACATCGGCACCGAGCACATCCTGCTCGGCCTGATCAGGGAGGGCGACGGCGTCGCTGCCCAGATCATGAAGCGCCATGCCGACCTCACGGCGATCCGCATGGCCGTCGTCGACCTCGTGCCGCCGGGGAAGTCCGAGGCCGCCCGGGGCCGCCGCTGGCTGCTGCGGCGCCGCGGCGACGACGACGACCCGTTCGAGGCCGCGCAGCCGGTTCCGACGGGGCCGACCGAGCTGCATACCACGCCGGCCGCTGACACCAGCCTCTCCGAGGCCGCCCGGCTGGCCGGGGCGCAGCCGGTCGGCTCGCATCACCTGCTGCTCGCCGCCCTGGCCGACGACAACACCGCGGCGGCCAGGGCCCTCGCGGCCCTCGGCGTGAACCTGGACCAGGCCAAGGAGGCGCTGCGCAGCGCGGACGTCACCGGCACCAGCGACGAGCAGCCGGAGGAGGCGGGACGGCGCCAGATGGTCATCCACGTGAGCGACGGCAAGCTGACGATCGAGGCCAGTGACCCGGCGATCATCCAGGCCGGCCGCGCCGCGCTCGAAGCGATCGGCGACGCGGCCGACCCGCCCGGCACCATCCGCGGTGACCTGGCGGTCTGCTCCAGCCTCAGCACCGTCTGGCAGGCGCTCGAGGACAGCCTCGGGGTGATCCAGCGGCGCGCGGCGCTGCCGGCCGGGTCCGCGGAGGGTGGCTCCGGCCAGCCGGGTGCCGAAGCCGGTTAGGCGCGGGGCATGGACCCATCATTTCGCACCGGTTACAGCCGGCGGCTCCACTGCGGGCCCACGGAGAGCCAGCCAGCCTCCCAGCTCGCGATCCGCTTGCGGTCGAGCACCCACCGGGCGGCGACGGCCGCTGCGGTGAGCAGCGCGCCGAGGCAGGCCAGGGTGAAGGCCACCGCGATCAGGACGCGGTTACCGGCCCCGGCGGCGGTCAGCGGCGGAGCCTGCACCTTGCCGGCCCGGCTGAGCCACACCTTCACGGTGGTCCCGGCGCTGGCCCCGGCGGGCGCGGGCACCTCACCGGTCCGCGTGTGACCGCCGGCGACCCAGCGCGCCGGCGACCAGACGAGCCAGGAGTTGGCGCCGTTGTCAGAGAACAGGGGTCCCGGAACGGGATCCAGCAGCCGGGCGGTGACCTGGTGCCACGACTTGTCCGCGCGCTGCGCGGCCACGTTGCCGGCGTGGGCCCACAGGCCAGCCGCGGTGGCGGCGAGCGGTCCCAGGATCAGGAAGGCGGCGATCGCGGCGGGCAGCAGCCAGCCGTCGATCAGATCCCAGCCCCGGCGCAGCGGGTTGTGATCGAACCCCAGCCGGCGGGTCATCCTCGTCCACATCGTCGTGGCCGCCATACCGCTCACCTCAGCACGCCAACTCCCCGATGCGCGTAACACAGTCGTAACACATCCGTAACATACCCGGCAAGCCGGTGCGTTACGCGGAGTGTGCGGAAGCTGGCCGCGCGCAATCGCCTCCGGCGTATCCATACAGGTGCATTTGCGCTGCCCTGCGTTTGCCGGCCCGTGCGCCGGGTAGCCCGCCGATCAACGCTAGGAGGTCGGCACATGGTGTCGGAGACGAAGCCTGCGCAGCCAGCGGGAGGACGCAACGTCCTCGATGATCTCGACTCGCGCATCCCGACGAACTTCTACTGGTACCTCGCCGTCCTGGCGTGCATCGGGGGGTTCCTGTTCGGATACGACACGTCCAACATCGGGTCGGCGCTCGGCTTCCTTCCCTACCATCTCGGGAGCTTCGAGACCGGATATCTCGTGGCCGGAGCGTCCCTCGGCGCAGCGGCCGGCGCGCTGATAGCCGGCCCGCTGACCGACCGCTTCGGGCGGAAGATCCTGCTGATCGCCGACGCCAGCATCTACGCCATCGGAGCGATACTGTCCGCGATCACGCCGGACGCGGGGGTGCTGCTGTTCGCCCGCACGCTGATCGGGCTGGCGATCGGGGCCGACTCCGCGATCGCCACCGCGTACATCGCCGAGTTCGCGCCCCGGAGCCGCCGCGGCCAGCTCAGCATCATCCAGCAGTGGATGATCACCGTGGGGATCCTCGTCGCCTACCTCGTGGCCGTGATCATTCTCAAGTCCGACCCGGGCGGCGCCAGCAGCGAAGACTGGCGGCTGATCCTCGGCCTGGGCGGGATCCCGGCCCTGATCGCGGTCGCGCTGCGGTCCCACATGCCCGAGTCGCCGCGATGGCTGATGCTGCACGGCCGCTACGAGGACACCCGCAAGGCCTTCGGCAGGCTGGGAATGGACGTCACCACCGATGAGGTCAAGAGCGCGGCAGACCAGCTGTACCGGCAGCAGCGGCAGCAGAAGGCCCGGGTCAACTGGACCCGGGGCGTGCGCCGTGCACTGATCATCGTCTGCCTGTTCTTCGTCTTCCAGCAGATAACCGGGATCAACGTGCCGTTCTACTACGGGCCGACGATCCTGTCCGGGTACTTCCTGTCCGGGCACAACGCCGTCAACGCGGCGGTCGCCGGGGTCGAGGTCACCGCGATCCTCGGTGCGGTCAACGTGATCGCCACCTACTTCGCCTTCCGCTGGATCGACAAACTCGGCCGTCGCCCGCTGGCCATCTGGGGCTACGTGGGCATGACCGTGTTCATCCTGGTCGGCGCCATCGGCGTGGCGTTCCTCACCGGCATCCCCCGGGTCGTGATCGTGATGGTCGGGTTCTCGTTCTTCATCTCCTCGTTCGCGATAGGGGTCGGCGGCACCGGCTGGCTGATTCAGGGGGAGGTCTTCCCCACCGCCGTCCGCGGCCAGGCCGCGGCCATCGGCGCCTGCGTCGACTGGCTGGCCAACTACGCGCTGATCGAGGCGTTCCCGGTCTGGCACACCTCCATCGGGCTGGGCTGGGTGATGGTGTGCTTCGCCGTGCTGTGCATCGTGGCCATCGGGTTCGTCTACAAGTTCCTGCCCGAAACCAAGGGCCTGTCGGTGGAGGATGCCGTCAAGGTGTACGAGCGGGAGGCCGAGGGCGGCGCGCTCGGGCGGCTGTCCGGCACGCCGCCGGGCATCCAGACGGCATGACTCGCGCCGGGGCCGCCGCTGGCGGGCGCGTCCAGCCGCTACGCTGACCTCGTGCCGCCCCGGTTCGACAGCATCCGCACCGAACGCCTGCTGATGCGCCGATGGCGCGACACGGACCGGGACGGGTATGCCGCCTTGAACGCCGACGCCGAGGTGATGCGCTACTTCCCGGCCACCCTGGACCGGGCCACCAGCAACGCCAGCGTCGACCGCATCGAGGAGCTCTTCGACAGCCAGGGCTTCGGCCTGTGGGCGCTCGAGGTGGCCGCCACCGGGGAGTTCATCGGCTTCACCGGGCTGAACCCGATGCCCGATGGGGTCCCCGGTGCCGGCGGCATGGAGGTCGGCTGGCGGCTGGCCCGCCGCGCGTGGCACAAGGGCTTTGCCACGGAGGCGGCCCGGGCCGCGGTCGACGTGGCGTTTGCCGGGGCCGGCCTCGCCGAGCTCTGGTCGATGACTGCCGTCCTGAACCGGCCGTCACAAGCCGTTATGCTTCGGATTGGGATGACACCGCACGCGTTTTTCGATCATCCGAGGATCGCGGTTGGGCACCCATTGCGCCGCCATATCGCCTACCGGCTGGAACAGTCGTCCTAGCTGGGTAGAAACCATACTTGGAAGGCACAGGAGCGTTTCAGGTAGAGGACGGGGACCCATGCGGCTTCGGCCAGGGGTAGCGATCGACCTGGGCACGGTCAACACGCTCATCTATGTGTCCGGCCGCGGGATCGTGCTCGAGGAGCCGTCGGCGATCGCCATCGACGCCGCGACGGGGAAGCTGGCCGCCGCGGGCGAGGCCGCGGACGTCCTCGCCGGCAAGGATCCCGAGGACATCCACGTCGTCCACCCGCTCCGCGACGGGGTGATCGCGGATCTCGACGCGGCAACGGCCATGCTGCAGGCGTTCCTGCGCCGGGTCCGGCTGCGCCGCGGCGTGCGCCGGGGATCGGCCGTGGTCTGCGTGCCGAGCGGCGCGACCTGGGTCGAGCGCCGCTCCCTCGCGGCTGCCGTGGAGGCACAGCGGCCGCGGTGCACGGT
>JASHQP010000507.1 GCA_030039095.1 Streptosporangiaceae bacterium | reverse complement strand
ACGGTCACGGCGAGCGTGAGCAGCGAGAACACCAGCGCGATCCGCTTGACCAGCAGGTCGCGGGCCCGCCGGTCCTCCGGTCCGCCCGGTGCCGACTGGCCCGGTGTCAGCCCGATCGCGAGCGCGCCGGCGAGCGGGATCAGGCCCGCTACCGTCAGCCAGGGGAAGGAGCTCATCAGTTCGGCAGCCTTACCTATCTCTACAGCCGCACCAGCAGGAGCGCGCCGACCAGCAGGACGGCCCCGACCAGCATGGACAGTGCGTACGAGCGGACGAAGCCCGTCTGCATCCGGCGCAGCCGACCCGACGAGCCCCCGAACGTGGCCGCGACGGTGTTGACGATGCCGTCGACGCCGCGGTTGTCGAAGAACACTGACAGCCTGGTCAGCCACTGGCCCGGCCGCATCAGCAGCGACTCGTTGATGGCGTTGCCGTACAGCTCCTTGCGCGCCGCTACGGTCACCGGGTTGCCGGCGGGCGCGGTGACAGGGATCTCGCGCCGGCCGTACATGAACCAGGCCAGGATCACGGCGGCGACCAGCAGCGCCAGCGCGCCGATTCCGGCCGGGGTGAACAGCCCGGGCGACGACGGCGGCCTGCCGGTCACCGGCGCGAGGAAGTCGATGAGCCGGCTGCCGAGCATGAGGAACGCGCCGGCCCCCAGCGCGCCGATGGCCAGCAGGATCGCCGGCGCAGTCATCACCGGGGGCGCTTCGTGCGGATGCTGGCCCTCGTCCCAGCGGCGGTCCCCGGTGAACGTCATCAGCAGCATCCGGGTCATGTAGAACGTGGTGAGGCCGGCCCCGATGAGCGCCGCGGTGCCGAGCAGGGCGCCCGACGTGCCGCCCTTGGCGAAGGCCTGGTCGATGATCGGATCCTTGGTGAAGAACGCCGAGAACGGCGGGACTCCGATGATCGCGAGGTAGCAGCAGATGAACGCGCCGAAGGTGAGCGGCATCACCGCGCCGATGCCGCCGAACCGGCGCATGTCCACCTCGTCCTTCATCTCGTGCTTGACCGACCCGGCGGTCAGGAACAGCCCGGCCTTGAAGAAGCCGTGCGCCAGCAGCTGCGCGATCGCGAACACGTACCCGGCCGGGCCGAGCCCGGCCGCCAGGAACATGTAGCCGATCTGGCTCATCGTGGAGCCGGCCAGGGACTTCTTGATGTCGTCCTTGGCGCACGCGATGATCGCGCCGAACAGCAGCGTGGCGGCCCCCACGATCGCGACCGCGAGCTGCGCATCCGGGGCCAGGTTGAAGATCGGGTTGGACCGGACGATCAGGTAGACACCCGCGGTCACCATCGTGGCCGCGTGGATCAGCGCCGACACCGGCGTCGGGCCCTCCATCGCGTCCAGCAGCCACGCCTGCAGCGGCAGCTGGGCCGACTTGGCACACGCCCCGAGCAGCATCAGCAGCCCGAGCGCGGTCACCACGCCCTTGCTCGCGCCGTGCACCGCGCCGAACACTCCGGCGAACGTCACGGTGCCGAACTGGGCGAACATCAGCATGATGGCCAGGGACAGGCCGGCGTCGCCGACCCGGTTCATGATGAACGCCTTGGTGCCCGCGGTCGCGGCGACCGGCTTGGCGAACCAGAATCCGATCAGCAGGTAGGAGGCGAGGCCGACGCCCTCCCACCCCACGTACAGACCGAGGTAGTTGTCGCTGAGGACCAGCAGCAGCATCGCCGCGAGGAAGAGGTTCATGTACCCGAAGAAGCGGCGGCGCTCCGGGTCCTCCGCCATGTAGCCGACCGCAAAGATATGGATCAGCGATCCGACGCCGGTGATCAGCAGCACGAAGCAGATCGACAGCGGGTCGAGCAGCAGGCCGATGCTCACCTTGAAGCCGGCGACCGGTATCCAGGAGTACAGGTGCAGGTCCCGGCTGCGCTGGCTGGCCGGGTAACTCAGCATGCTGAAGAACGCGATGACCGCGTAGACGAAGCTCGCGATCGGCATGGCCACGCCGACCAGGTGCCCCCATGAGTTGCTGCGCTTCCCGCTGAGCAGCAGGATTATCGCTCCCGCAATCGGGAACACCAGCAGCAGCCATGCGGCGCGCTGGACGCCGACGGCGGCCACCGTGGTCATGGCCGCGGCCGACGGCGCGCCCGCGACAGAGCCCGTCACTGGCTACCCCTTCTGGTCAGTACTGCAGGTGGTTAGTACTTCAGCAGGTTCGCGTCGTCGACCGACGCGGACCTGCGGGCCCGGAAGATCGCCGTCAGGATGGCCAGTCCGACGACGACTTCTGCGGCCGCGATCACCATCACGAAAAACGCGATGACCTGCCCGTTCAGGTTGCCGTGCAGCCGTGCGAACGCGACGAAGGCCAGATTGACAGCGTTCAGCATCAGCTCGATGCACATGAAGATGATCAGCGCGTTCCTGCGGGCCAGCACACCCACGGCGCCGATCACGAACAGGATCACCGACAGGGCCACGAAGTGCGCCGGGCTTACCATCGTGCCCCCTCATGCTCGTCGTCCTCGCTCGGATGCCCGCCCTCACTGTCGGAGGGCACCACCTCGCCCGAGGTGAGCGTCTCCGACGGCGGAGCGGGAAACTCGCCGGTGCCGAGCTCGATCCGGCGGGCGATCACCGGGCTGACCGACAGCGTGGACGGCGATCCGTCGGGCAGCAGCGCGGGCATGTCGACCGCGTTGTGCCGGGCGTAGGTGCCCGGGCCCGGCAGCGGCGCCGGGCGCCCGCTCAGCACCCGCTGCCTGCCCAGCTCGCGCTGGGTCGGCTTGGGGCCGGTGCGCTCCCGGTGGGCCAGCACCATGGCCCCGAGCGCCGCGGTGATCAGCAGCGCGCTGGTGACCTCGAACGGGAACACGTACGTGGTGAAGATGAGCGTGGCGAGGCCCAGCAGGTTCCCGCTGGAGTAGCTGCCCGTCGCGGGCGCCGACGGGCCGATGACCGCGTTCCCGATGATGAGGCACAGCAGGACCAGCATCCCGATCGCCACCAGGATCGCGGCGACCCGCTGGCCCCTGATCGTCTCGACGAGCGAGTCGGCCGAGCTCACCCCGACGATCATGACCACGAACAGGAACAGCATCAGCACGGCACCGGTGTAGACGATCACCTGGACGAACGCCAGGAACGGCGCGCCCAGCATCGCGTAGAAGACCGCGAGCGACAGCATCACGACGGCGAGCAGCACGGCGCAGTGCACGGCCCGCCTGGCCAGGACCATGCCCAGCGCGGCGGCCACGGCCACCACGGCCAGCACCCAGAACGCGAGGCTCTGCGTTTCGGCTGCCATGCCAACGGCGAGCACCATGCCCGGCCTCATTTCATTCCCCCCCTCGCGGGCGCTTCGCTGGTCGTGCCGAAGGCGCGCCCGAAGGACGCCGTGGGGGGTGGTCGTCGGTTCCGAAGTGGCCCTCTTCGGCGATGTGCGGGTTGCCCACGATCCCGGACGAGCCGAGAAGGTAGTAGTCCTGCTCCGTATCGCCGAGGCGCATCGGGTGCGGCGGGGCCTCCATGCCGGGCTCCAGCGGCGCGACGAGCTGCTCCTTGGTCCAGATCAGGGCCTCCCTGCTGTCGTCGGCCAGCTCGTATTCGTTGGTCATGGTCAGCGCGCGGGTCGGGCACGCCTCGATGCACAGGCCGCACAGAATGCAGCGCAGGTAGTTGATCTGGTAGACGCGGCCGTACCGCTCACCGGGCGAGTAGCGCTCCTCCTCGGTGTTGTCCGCACCCTCGACGTAGATCGCATCGGCCGGGCAGGCCCAGGCGCACAGCTCGCACCCGATGCACTTCTCCAGGCCGTCCGGCCAGCGGTTCAGCTGATGCCGGCCGTGGAACCGCGGCGCGGTCGGCTTCTTCGCCTCCGGGTACTGGACGGTGTCGACGGGCCGGAACATCTGCCGGAACGTGACACCGAACCCCTTGATCGAGTTGAGGAAGTCAGGCACCGGTGACCTCCTTCGCTGCGGCGGCTTCGGTCTGCGCGGGCGGGCCCGCGGCAGCTCCCTGCGGGTGGACCCCGACACCGTGGTAGTGCGGCAGGTCCATCGGCGGGACCGGGAACGCCCCGGCCTCCGCCTCGGCCGACGTGTCGGCCTCGTCGAGTTCCTCGGCCTGCTGGGCGCGCTTGGCCGCGGAGCTGTCCCAGCCCCACGCCAGCAGCATGAGAACGACGATGATCCCGGCGGCGACGAGGTAGATGCCGGTGCTGCCGCCCTGACGGCGCCACACGCGGATGGTCGCGATCATCAGCGCCCACGCGAGAGCGGACGGGATCAGCACCTTCCAGCCCAGCCGCATCAGCTGGTCGTAACGGATCCTGGGCAGCGAGGCCCGGACCCAGAAGAAGGCGAACACGAACAGGCAGACCTTGATGACAAACCACAGCAGCGGCCACCAGCCGGCGTTGGCACCCGCCCACACGGAGATCGGCCACGGCGCCTGCCAGCCGCCCAGGAACAGCGTGGTCGCCAGCGCGGAGACGGTGATCACGCTGCAGTACTCGGCGAGCTGCAGCATCGCGAACTTCAGCGACGCGTACTCGGTGTGGTAGCCGCCTACCAGCTCTCCCTCACCCTCGGGCAGGTCGAACGGCAGCCGGTTTGTTTCGCCGACCATCGTGACCAGGTAGATCAGGAACGACGGCAGCAGCAGCACGGCGAACCAGGACGGGTAGTGCAGCCCGGCGCCGAACCAGTGGAACTCGCCGCCGTGCGCCTGGGCGGCGACGATCGCGCTGGTCGACAGCGACCCGGAGTAGAGGAACACCGGGACGAAGGACAGCCCCATCGCGATCTCGTAGCTGATCACCTGAGCCGACGACCTGAGCCCGCCGAGCAGCGCGTAGGGAGACGACGCCGACCAGCCGGCCAGCACGATCCCGTACACGGCGATCGAGCTCATCGCGAGCACCAGCAGCACCGCCACCGGCAGGTCGGTGACCTGCAACGGCGTCCGTACCCCGAAGATCGAGACCATCGGCCCGAACGGGATGATCGCGATGCTGAGGAACGCGGGGATCACCGAGATCGCCGGCGCGCACCAGAACAGGACCTTGTCGACGCCGCGCGGGACGATGTCCTCCATCAGGGCCAGCTTGATGCCGTCCATCAGCGACTGCAGCAGGCCGAACGGGCCCGCGCGGTTCGGCCCGGGCCGGGCCTGCATGTAGCCCAGGATCCGCCGCTCCGCCCAGATCGCGAACAAGGTGCCGAGCAGCAGGAACAGGAAAACGAACAGCACCTTGATGATGACCAGCCACCACGGGTCGTGCCCGAAGTCGGCGAGCGTCGGGAAGTTGCTGCCCGACCCCCCCGCACGCACGGCCAAGCCGGTCATGGCGCGCTCCTAACAGTGACGAGGCTTCCGTGGCCAGCGCCGAGACCGTCACGCACCGCGCAGCCGGCCGAGTTCGTGGGCAGCCAGACCACCCGGTCCGGCATGTCTGCGATCTCGGCGGGCACGGTGATCGTCCCTCGCTCGGTGGCCACAGTGACCTTACCGCCGTCCCCCACACCGGCCTCAGCCGCGGTCGCCGCCGACATCTTCGCGACGGCCACGCGCGCGGTCGCCGCCAGGTTCGGCTCGCCGTCCTGCATCCGCCCAGCGTCGAGCAGATTATGCCAGGTCGCCAAGAAGGCCTGGTTGGGACCGGGAGTGAGGGTGCCGGATGCGAGGGCCGGCCGGAGGTCGGCCCGGGCAGACTGCAGGGGGGCTCCGGGGGGCGCAGCCCCCCGGTCTGGGGGTCCGGGGGTTATCCCCCGGGCAGGCAGCGGGATGGCGGACGGGACATCCGGGAAAGCAGACGTGATGTCCGGGACGAGCGCGTTGAGCTCGCGCCGGGCGGCGCCGGCGTCGGGCAGCCCGAGGTGCACGTCCATCTGGTCCGCGAGCGCGCCGAGCACCTGGAGGTCACTACGTGCGGCTGGAAGCAGGAGCGGTGCGTCGAAGGAGCCCGGCCTGCCCTCCCAGTTCACGAACGTGCCCGCCTTCTCGGCGACGGCGGCGACGGGGAGCACGACGTCCGCACGGTCGGTCACGGCGCTGACCCGGAGTTCCAGGCTGACCACGAACTGCGCTGCCTCGAGTGCCTCGAGCGCCGCCACCGGGTCGGGCAGGTCGGACGGGTCGACGCCGGCGATGACCAGCCCGCCGATCTCCCCCGCCGCGGTGGCCGCGAGGATCTCCGTCGTGTTGCGGCCCGGCTCGGACGGCAGTGAGGCCACCCCCCATGCCCGCGCCACCTCGGCCCTGGCGGCCTGGTCGGCGACCGCCCGGCCGCCCGGCAGCACCGTGGGCAGCGCG